>JAQCJA010000598.1 GCA_027593305.1 bacterium | reverse complement strand
AAGCCGTGATTCCTGGTCGGCCCGTACGAGAAGTCCCGAGCGCCGGAACCAGCGCAGACCCGTCTTCAGGGCGTGGGCCTCCGCTTTTTTTGGCATCGGGATATCACGATCGTAGGCGGGGGCCACCAGAGGTTTCCATGTCAGTGCCGGTATCGTCAGGGCATCACCGGCGAGCCATTGCAGGATGCTCCGCCACAGGACGGCCCAGGCGTCGGTCGGCGCATAACGCCCGGTGACAAAACAACTCAGGCAGGTGGTGGCGATCAGCCAGGGCTGATCGGAGTGCGCAAAAAGCAGCGGCTGCGCCTCTGCTGGCAGGCCGTAGACGGCATGATCGAAACCGGCAACCCGGGCGGCGACAACGTGGGGCGCCGGAGATGCACCGGCGACGGACTGCAGGTGCAGGCCCTGAACCGCCAGGATCCGTCCCGCAGGCAGGGATGCACCAAAGAAGTCGTCGGCGACCACGGCCCGCTCCCAGCGGGGCCGCCGTATGCCACCGATATCGATCCCGGGAAGGGCCGCAGCAAACTCCACGTACAGGCGCACGCCCCGCGATATGGCCCGATCCAGCGCCGCCGGATCGATGCAGGCAGGGTGGTCGGGATAACTGTCCGATAATACAAGGATGCCCCCACCAGGGACAACGGCATTCACCGCGTCGGTGATACTGTCGAAGCGTGGCACATCGAGGCCCGGCGTGGCGGCCAGCACGCGGTGCAGGTCATGGCCAGGTCTGCAGACAAGGGCAAGCTGACTCATTTCTTCACCGCCACATACGTGCCGACAAACGCCGCGGCACAGCGGTCGTCGATCAGCAGATCAACATCCAGTTGCAGGCGTGCTTTGCCCTCGTCGATCAGGGCCGTATCAAACTGCGCCAGCGTGTCGGCATCGGGGGCGGCACACCAGGCGTCGAAATCGCCGTCGAGGGGGCTGTCGAACTCCATCTGATTGCGGCGAATGACAAGCTCTGTGGCAAAGGGCAACTCGGCGATCCGGGCATGCATCAGCCCCCAACCGCACAACATGGCAACCGCCGAGGCACTGCCTCCAAAGACGGTGGCCATATGATTGACATTGGGTTCCAGTGGCGCCGTGAGACGGACCCCCGAGTTGTCACAGAGTGTGACGCGAATCCCCATCTGGCGCGACAGGGGGATGTTCTGATGCAGGTACGACTCGACATCGGCGGCGCAGATCAAGGGGGTTTCTCTCGGAAAAACGTGAACAGCAGCGCGCGCAGCGCGTCAATCAGGGGGCCTCGCCGGCACCATCAGGCGGCGCTGACACCTTTGAAGGTGGGGTCGATGCCGGTATAGCCCTCGGTGTATCTGCGGAACGGTTCCGGCAGGGCATCGGCGGGAGTATTCCGGCAGGTCCCATGGCGCGTGGATGACGTGTGCCTTCGGCCGGAAACCGACGGCACAGGACAGTCGCTGCTGGTCCTCATTGTTCGGGAAGGCCCCATGGAAGGTACGATGGGCAAACAGGATACAGTCACCCGGTTCGGTGAACAGTGGCACGAGGCCTGGAATGTCGAAGCCATTGTAGCGGCTTTCCGCCTCGCTGTCAGCGGGGTAGAAGGAGCGTCGATCCGCCGTCAGCCGGAAGCCGGCGGGACCCGCCCAGTTCTCGACATGGGAGCCTTCGATCACACACAGGCCACCATGGGACGGGCGGGAGCCGGTGATGTAGAACCACTTGCCCGATGGCCACAGGCCTCGATTCAACACGTCGCCCGAGTTCTTCGGTGGTTCGTTGGTCTGACCGCACCAGTCGGTGTGCCAGCCCACCGGCGCCGATCCGGGGTTGCGGATGATGGCAGCCGAGCGGTGGAAACAGATGTCGTCGGTGCCCAGCATGGCCCGCTGCAGATCCATGAATGGTCTGTAACCGAGCCACGGCTCCCAGGCATGGGTGGCGCTCTCGATAAAGGACAGGTGCGTACGGCTTTCTCCCGGTCCCAGCGTACCATCGGGGTCGACGACGCGACGCACTTCGCTCTGCAGCAGTTCGACAAGATCATCCGGCAGCAGACCGCGGACGATGCTGAAACCGTGGGCCTCGGTGCAGGCGACGACGTCGTCGAGTTCGTCGGGCCGGAATTCGTATCGATAGCTGAGTGCCGGTGGCTGAATGTGGCTGTAGTCCGTGGTCACGTGGCTTCCTTCTGCCTGCTTGCGGGTGGAACCGGTGCAAATTGTCGCACACGCGTGACGGGCGGGCAAGCGTCTCGGTTGGCTTCGGACCCGTTCGACGTTTATATCTGCACACGTGATGAAACGAGAAACCAAGCGCAGGGGATGGTTGTTGGCGGTGCTGTTTGCCGCTGTGGTGGTGTCGCCCGTGGCGGTGCACGCCGTGGACCTGGCGGCGCTGTCTCTCGAGCAGTTGATGGACCTCGAAGTAGTCGTCGCCTCTCGGGCCCAGGAACCCCTGTTCGCCACAGCCGCAGCGGCGCATCGTTGCCCGGTGGTGCCCAACAGTTGCAGATCCCGCATGGCCGGATCGAGCTGACTCTATCCTGGCGGCACCAGTACCAGTCTGCGGCGACACCAGGCAGCACAAGGAGGACGGATGTCGAAGCCAATCTCACATGAGCGCAAAGCGGTCGTCATCCGCCTGTTGCAGGAAGTGATCGATGTTGACTCGGCGGCCCGCGAACTGGGCCTGTCGCGCCGAACCGTGCTGGGACTCAAGCAACGCTACCTGGTCAGCAAGCTGCCGGACATGAATGGCACAATGGCAGCACCCGTTGCGGCGCCGGCAACGATCCTGCGGGATCGCTGGGGGGTGGCCCATATCGAGGCGGACTCCGTGGCGGACTGCTATACGGCTCTCGGCTTCGCCATGGCCCAGGACCGCCTGTGGCAACTGGACCACATGCGCCGCCTCGCGCACGGGCAACTGGCCGAGATCCTGGGGCCCCGGTACCTGCGCCAGGACCGGCTGCACCGGACGATCGGACTGACGGCGTCGGCGCGGGCGGCGGTCACCTCCATGTCCGCTGAGGTGCGCACCGTGCTGGACGGGCTGACCGCCG
>JAQCJA010000597.1 GCA_027593305.1 bacterium | reverse complement strand
CCATTCCTGCACGCCGGCAAGGCCCGCGCGCTGGGCCAGGTCCGAGAAGAGGGCCAGATCCAGCACGATCGGCGCGGCGAGAATCGAGTCGCGGCAGAGGAAATCGACCTTGATCTGCATCGGGTACCCGAGCCACCCGAAGATATCGATGTTGTCCCAGCCTTCCTTCTCGTCGCCGCGCGGCGGATAGTAGTTGATCCGCACCTTGTGGTAGATGTCGCCGTACAGATCGGGGTTCAGAGCCGGCTGCAGGATATGCTCAAGAACGCCCAGTTTGCTCTCCTCCTTCGTCTTGAAGGACTCTGGATCGTCGAGGATTTCTCCATCGCGGTTGCCGAGGATGTTGGTGGAGAACCAGCCGCGCAGGCCGAGTTGCCGTGCTTTCAGGCCCGGTGCCAGGATCGTCTTCATCAACGTCTGACCGGTCTTGAAATCCTTGCCCATGATCGGCACACCCTTGTCTTCGGCGAGCTTGACGATGGCCGGCAGGTCGACGGTCAGATTCGGCGCGCCGTTGAGGTAGGCGACCCCCTCCATCAGCGCCGCATACGCGTAGATCATGCTCGGGGCGATGGCCTCGTGGTTGTCCTTCAGGCCCTGCTCGAAGGCTTCGATGGTATTGTGCACCGCACCACCTTGCAGGAAGATCTCCGTGCTGCCACACCAGATCATCACGAGTCGGTCGCAGCCGTTGTCGGCCTTGAACGTGCGGATGTCCTGCCGCGCCATTTCGGCCAGTTGCCACTTCGTATCCGCCTTCTTCACGTGTGAGCCTTCCAGCCGCTTCACGTAGTTCCTGTCGAAGACCGCCTTCATCGGCTTGATCGCCGACAGCTTGTCTTTCAGCGCGTCCAACGTGCGCTGGTCCAGGACGCCGGCATGTGAGGCGGCGGTATAGACATCATCCTCAAATACATCCCAGCCGCCGAACACAAGCTGGTCGAGACCGGCCAGCGGCAGAAAATCCCTGATGTAGGGGGAGCGTTTGTCGGTGCGCTTGCCGAGACGGATCGTACCCATCTGCGTCAACGAACCAATGGGCTTGCCGAGGCCGGCTTTGATGGCCTCTACGCCGGCGATGAAGGTTGTCGCCACGGCGCCCATGCCGGGCATGAGTACGCCAAGTTTGCCGCTGGCGGGTTGGATCTTGTCGGGCCGGTTCATTGGAGTTTCTACCTGTCTTTTTGTGGACCAATGCGGGCGGATGCTGGATCGAAGGTAGGCGTGCGGGTCTATCGGACAAGTGAATAATATTTATCTTGTCCATAGATGATTCCTATGAACCTTCAACACCTCAGATACTTCCTCGCCGTCGCCCGCACGGGTCGGTTCACCCTGGCAGCCCGGCAACTGCACGTGACACAGCCAACGGTGTCGAGTGCCATTGCCGAACTCGAAGAAAAGCTGGGGGTTCGCCTGTTTGACCGCGGCCGACAGGTGACGCTGACAGTGGAGGGTCGCACACTCGTCGATTACGCCATGCGGATCGAGGATCTGCTCGACGAAGCTCAGGAACGGGTGTCCGGTGGCGCGCCACAGCCGGGCGACAGCTTCCGCTTTGGTGCCATCGACGCCGCCGTGATCTATCTGCTGCCGCAGGTGCTGCGGGCCTACGTGGCGGACCACCCGGATGTGGAACTGGCCATCGAGGTGGGCCCCACGTCTCGCGATCTGGTGGAACAGGTGCTGGCGAACCGGGTGGAATTTGCCGTGATCTCCTTGCCCTATGAACACCCGAGACTGCGGACGTTATCGATCCTGAACGACGCGATGCCCCTCGTCGTCGGCCCCTCACACCCGTTGGCCAGGCGTCGACGCGTCCGTATGCAGGACATCGCGGGCGAACCGTTCATCCTCTTCCAGCCCGATTCTGTCTCGCGCAGGATCGTTGATGAGCATTTCGCCGAGGCGGGCTTCACACCCAGGGCTGTCATGGAAATGCGCAGTCCGGAGGCCATGAGGAAGCTGGTCGAGGCGGGCGTGGGCATCTCCTTCCTGCCACAGATCACCGTGGCCGAATCGCTGGCGTCGGGTGCCCTGCGCCAAGTCGCTGTCACCGGCCTGTCACTGCAGCGAGAGATCGGCCTCGCCTGGCGTCAGGGTCGCTACTTTGGTCCCGCAGTGCGCGCCCTCATCGAGGCGTTTCTGGCGCAGTACGGTCTTGTGGAGGATTGGCGCCAGGCCCTGGCCGAGTAGGACTCGGCCAACGACGTCAGCGACGGCCAGCAGAAGTCCTGCGCCGCCGGGGCCTGCATCTGCACGGCATCCTGGCTACTCGTGGTGCATTGGGTCAGGAACAAGATCGAGTCGTGGTCCGCGCCCCACCTCGTGACCGCTGCCACCCGCTCCCGGGATCGGCTCGGCAAGAGTGTGCGCCATCTGCTGTGTGAAGACCGCAATGTCGACGCCGGCACAGATCGGCACCCGCGCCGCCACCCGGCTCAGATTCATGATCCCACGCTCCCACAGCGTCCGACAGCCCCGGGCATTGCCGGCCTCCCGCTTCAGCAGCGCCGCAGCAGACTGGATCAGGCCCTGCAGGAAGGGCCGCAACACGGGATCAACGTTGTCGCGCCAGGCCGCTTCCCACTGTTCGTGGGCCTCCCACCAGTAGCCATGATTGAACAGATGCACACCCTGAAGAAACGCCGCATGCCCCTGCCAGTTGGCGCAGGAGAGCGGCGGGCTGGCCGGTTCAGGCTGACCGTAGCTATGACCTTCGGGGTGGGTTCGGGGGTGTGGAGTACTGCCGAGCCGATGCCGGTATGAGGGCAGGGACGGGGTCATGCTCTGCGTGTCCATGTCAGCCCAGGTCAACCTCGGGACCGGCAACGACAGCCTCAACGTCGTGTGTGACAGAAGCCAGCTCCTGCAGCCGCGTCTCGAGAGGCTCGAGCTCACGCAGCCCGCAGAGCTCACCACGAAGTTGCGCGGCGCCACGACCGCCGCGGAAATATCCGGCGTAGTGACGCCGCATGCTGATGATGCCGTAACGTTCGCCACAGTGGGTAACGCTGAGCCGAAGATGATGCCGACAGAGCTCCGCCCGCTCTC
>JAQCJA010000596.1 GCA_027593305.1 bacterium | reverse complement strand
AGATGAATACAATGGCACAAGCAGCAGAAGAGCGGCGCGTCATTGTCTTTGATACAACCCTGCGCGATGCCGAACAGACCCCTGGTGCGTCGCTGACGGTACGGGACAAGCTCGAGATCGCCCAGCAGCTGGCGCGCCTGCAGGTCGACGTTATCGAGGCCGGTTTCCCGATCTCGTCGAATGAAGACTTCGAGGCGGTGCACCGCATCGGCCAGGAAGTCGAAGGACCGACGATCTGCGGCCTGTCCCGTGTCATTCTCAAGGACATCGACCGCGCCGGTGAGGCGCTGAAGGATGCCGCCAAGCCGCGGATCCACACCTTCGTCGGCACCTCGCCGGAGCATCTGGAGGGCCAGATGCGCAAGAGCAAGCAGGAGGTGCTGGCCATGGCGGTGAAGGCCGTGGCACACGCCAAGGGCTTCGTCCAGGACGTTGAGTTTTCGCCCATGGATGCAGGGCGCACGGAGTTCGGCTATCTGGCTGAGATCGTCCAGGCGACCATCGAAGCCGGCGCAACGACGATCAACATCCCCGATACCGTGGGCTACACGGTACCCGAGCAGTTCGCCGCTCTCATTCGTCGACTGCTGGACGAAGTGCCGAACATCGATCAGGCGATCATCAGCGTGCATTGCCACGACGATCTGGGAATGGCTGTGTCGAACACGCTGGCGGCGCTGCGGGCCGGTGCGCGGCAGGTCGAGTGCACCATGAACGGACTCGGCGAGCGTGCCGGCAATGCTTCGCTGGAGGAGGTCGTCATGGCGCTGAAGACGCGGCAGGACTACTTCGGGTTGTCTACTGGCGTCGTGGCCAAGGAGATCCTGGCAACGAGTCGCATGGTGAGCCGACTGATGGGCATCAACGTGCCACCGAACAAGGCGATTGTTGGCGCCAATGCCTTTGCCCACAGTTCCGGCATTCACCAGGATGGCGTGCTGAAGGCGCGCAACACCTTCGAGATCATGGAGCCCACCGACGTTGGTTGGGAGGCGACGTCCATTGTACTGACGGCCCGTTCCGGTCGGCACGCTCTGCGACACCGTCTCGAAGAACTCGGGAAGAAGCTGACCAAAGAGGAACTGGAAGAGGTGTACGAACGCTTCCTGTCCCTGGCGGACAAGAAGAAAGAGGTCTTTGATGAGGACCTGATGGCCATCGTCGGGGATGAGACCCGTGAAGATGACGAGGGCCGGTTCGCCCTCGAGTATCTGCACACAGTCAGTGGCACGGGGACTGTGCCGTCGGCGACGGTGCGGATCTGTATCGATGGCGGTCAGCGTGTGCAACAGTCGGCCTGGGGTGATGGTCCGGTGGATGCCACATATGAGGCGATCAATCAGGCGACGGGCGGGACGGCCAAGGTCGACGAATATGTGATTCAGGCGATTACCGGGGGCAGTCAGGCGCTGGGTGAGGTCATCGTGCGTGTCAGCGATGGCGAGCTCAAGACCACGGGTCGCGGCCGATCGACGGATATCATCGAAGCCAGCGCGCGCGCATATGTCGACGCACTCAACAGGCTGGAACTCCGCCGCGGGCGCAAGGTTACCCTCGAGGGTGGGTTCTAGGGCAGCCTCCTCGAACGCTATGAAAATCCATGCTGTCTCGGGCGATGCTTGTCAGCGACACAAGGCCCGGACAGTCTGCAACACGTCATTCTGACGAGAGATAGAGATGAGCAAGAATTTGTTTGAGAAGGTCTGGGCGGCGCACTCGGTACGGGAGTTGCCCTCGGGACAGACGCAGCTGTTTGTCGGGCTGCATCTGATCCATGAGGTGACCAGTCCGCAGGCATTCCAGATGTTGCGTGAACGTGGTCTGAAGGTCATGCACCCTGAGCGGACGTTTGCCACAGTGGACCACATCATTCCTACCGACATGCGCGACCGGCCGTTCCTCGACGATCTGGCAGAGGAGATGATGGTCGCCATCGAAGACAACGCCCGGGACTTTGAGATCCCGCTGTTCGGTATGCATGATCAGCGACAGGGAATCGTTCACGTCATCGGCCCCGAACTCGGGTTGACGCAGCCAGGTATGACGATCGCCTGCGGCGACAGTCACACCTCGACCCACGGTGCCTTTGGTGCGATTGCTTTTGGCATCGGCACCAGCCAGGTGCGTGATGTACTGGCCTCACAATGCATGGCCATGGGGCGACCGAAGGTCCGCCGGGTGGAAGTGAACGGCACCCTTGGTGAAGGTGTCTACGCCAAGGATGTGACGCTGCATGTCATCGGCGCACTCGGTGTCAAAGGGGGGGTCGGATTCGCCTACGAGTACGCCGGCGAAGCGCTCGACCGCATGTCCATGGAGGAGCGCATGACGGTGTGCAACATGTCCATCGAGGGCGGCGCTCGTTGTGGCTACGTGAACCCTGATGCAACGACTTTCGACTATCTGGAAGGCCGGGCCCATGCCCCAAAGGGGGCCGATTTTCATCGCGCCGTCGACTGGTGGAAGAGCATTGCCTCGGGCGCGGGCGCCGGCTACGACGACGTCGTGCAGATGGACGGCGGCGCCATTGCCCCGACCGTGACCTGGGGAATCAATCCAGGCCAGTCGTGCAGTGTCGACGGCACGTTGCCGCGTCCTGAGGATGCCACCGGGGATGGGGCGTCCATCGCGGAAGCTCTGCAATACATGGGTTTTGAGGGTGGCCAGCGCATTGCGGGTACACCCATTGAGGTCGCCTTCATCGGCTCGTGCACCAACTCGCGGATTTCGGATCTGCGCGAGGCCGCCCGCGTCGCCCGCGGGCGCAAGGTTGCCAGTGGTGTCAAGGCCCTGGTAGTACCCGGGTCACACGACGTACGCGATCAGGCGCAGGCGGAGGGACTTGATCAGGTGTTTCGCGACGCCGGCTTCGAGTGGCGCGAGGCGGGATGCTCGATGTGCCTGGCCATGAACCCGGACAAGCTGGTCGGCGATCAGCTCTGCGCGAGTTCCTCCAACCGCAACTTCAAGGGCCGGCAGGGCAGCCCGACCGGCCGCACCGTCCTGATGAGTCCGGTCATGGTGGCGGCGGCGGCGGTTAAAGGTGAAATCAGCG
>JAQCJA010000595.1 GCA_027593305.1 bacterium | reverse complement strand
GCGGCTGTCGACCGGGCTTGCTGCCGACGTGTGCTGCCTGCGGCTGCTCTCCATTGAGCCCTTCGTCCTGCTCGTGGGGACGGTGCCCGCGCAGCTGTACCGGGTGACCGGCGACGGCGACGCCGAACTTATGCAGGGTTTCGCGCAGGTAGAGGGGCGCGACACGTGGGACACCCCCTGGGGGGGGCCGGCTCTGGTTCGATCCCTGGCGGACGCCGAGGGCGGCTGGCTCTATGCCAACATCCACGTCGGCGGCATTGTCCGTTCCGGCGACCGAGGTGAGACGTGGGAGCCTGTGGCAGCGGCCATCCACCGCGATGTCCATCAGATCGTCACCTGCCCCGCAGCCCCCGAGCGGCTCTACGCCAATACGGCGGACGCTGTTTTTGTCTCGCAGGATCGGGGCAGCAACTGGCGCCATTGCGTCAGCGGCGTGGGCGCCCGCTACGGACGGGCCCTGGCGGTCCACGAAGCGGACCCCGACCTACTGCTGGCCAGCCTCAGTCGAGGTCCTCACGAGGGTGAAGGCCGGCTGTATCGTTCGGCGGATGCCGGCGACAGCTGGCAGCACATCAACGTCGGGTTTCCGCCCTTCATCGTCGGCAACATCGACAGCTTCTGTGTCGCCTTTGGCGCCGCCGATGCCGCCGATCGCGCCTGGGCGGCCGAAGGCGAACGCCTGTACCGCTCGGAAGATCGCGGCCTGACCTGGCGGCGGGTCTGGGAAGCGCCGGCGGTGATCACGGCGCTGGCAGCGACGCGGTCGTTGTAGTGGTCGGCTGCCTTCAGGTTCCGTCGCCGCGCAGCCACGCCAGCACCGCATCACGGCTGTCGGCAACACCCTTGTAGTGGGCCTGCGCCGGCGTCATCGACGTCAGGGCGCGCTGCAACGCCTCGTTCCATTCGGCATCGGCGCGCACGGCGACACCGTCGCGAAACGATGGCCGGATGGCGAACAGCACGGCTCCCACTTGCGGCAGGCCCCACAACACCTGGCGTTCGACCCGCACGAACAAGCGCGGATCCGCAGCGTCGAAGTGCCGTCCATGCCAGACGTCCTGCGGCACGCCGGGGGCAGGTTCCGGGTGATGGTTGAGTCGGGTGTCGGTGGCGATGCCCCAGACGAAACGGACGAAGGGACCGCGGTCAATCATGGCATCCACGATCTGCGCGGCCTTTCGATTTACCGGTTCCATGCCCGGCACGACCTGGTGAATGTGGAAAAAGCTCTGGCCGATCTTGTCCTCTGCGCCCCAGTGGTTGGCAGCACACAGGTGGATGGCGCCGACTTCGTCGGCACCGTCGTCCCGTCGCACGACGACAGCGACATCTTCCTGCACCTGGCACATGAGTGCATCAAAGGCGTCCGCATAGGGTGGGGACGATGGTGGTAGGGAGGATGCCGCCGTCAACTGCCAGGCGGCATCGAAACGCAATGTTTCGCCACTTCGCTGACAGGCCAGGGTGGCGCCACGGGCAGATTCGTCGAGGCCAAAATCCTGCGGGTGTTCGGCAGCCAGACGGCGGGCGGTGAAGGCCGTGACGGCGGCAGCGATGGGATCAGCAAACGCCGGGGAGCGGGCGTCGTACTTGGACCGGCGTTCGGCACGAGCCAGAAGTTTGTTGCCGCGAAAGGCGGCGAAACTGTCATCCAGCTGGAACACGTGCTTGTCGGCGTCGCCATTGCCAAAGTCCGTGCCAAGGCTGGCCAGGGCGGCCTTGACCTCGTAGCGGCCCGTCAGGAACGGCGCATATCGCGCCGCACCTGAAATTTCTTCCACTGTGGAAACTGTTGGCTGGTTCATTGCGGCGCCCTCACTTCAGGTTCACTGCGCCCGGCAGAGCCGCTGCCCACTTCCTCGTCAGAACGGGCCCACGTGGGATCGTCGTCCTCGAGAAACCGATCGATCGTGGCTCGAGGCCCGGCTGAGGTGCTGGGGAACTCCTGATATGTCGTCATGGCAACCCGCCAGATGGTTGGGGTGTTCAGGGAGTCTATGGGCCATGGGCCCGGGCGCACAAACCGGCAACGGCGAAACCGGTTATGTTTTCGCTCATGCAAGCTCTGGAAGTTCTCGCCCGTCTCGGTCTCGATGATCCCGGCCAAGCCCTCACCCCCTACTGGGACAAGTCACAGGCTCGTTGGCCCGCTTCCGGCATCGGGTTCCTGCAGCCGCAAGTGATCACACGGACACGGGCCTTTGCCGGACTGGAGGCGGCCGTCGATGCAGCCCTGCTTGAGGCAGCGGCGCAGATCCGGGCGTCTGCCGCCTTGTCGGCCCTCGCCTGGCACTGCAATCACCTCATCTTTCAGCAGTTTGAATATCCTGCGGCGCAGACTCGGCACTGGCCGGATTCAATCCCCCTCCTCGGCGATCTTGCCGGCGCCTTCTACCTGCTCATCGCCCTGGATGCCATACCACGGATGCTGGCCGCGCAACAGGCTCGGCAGATTCCCGCGACGATAAGCCGCGCCTGCTGCAGCCACTATCCCACTTCCGTGCAGATCTATGCCGAGCAGAACAACGGCCGTGTCGGCGTGCAGCCCCGCGCCTTGTACTGGCTGCGCAACCATGTCCGTGGAGACCTGTTCCGTCTCGGTCGGCTGGAGTACATGGTGAAACCTTTCGGCGGCCACCTTGTGGCCTGGCGCCATCGACAGACACGTGCCGTCGTGGCGCTCGCCGCCGACCGAATCCCGTACGATGATGCGGGTATCATCGTTGCCGACCCCGAGTCCGCATCCTGGCGAGCCAGTCTCACCACCACAGTGCAGACCGTCACCGGCACGCCGATCTCCCCGCTGGGCTATGCCAGGCGTGCCCCAATCACGTTGTCCCGGGATGAGTGGGAGCCTGTGCTGACGGCGGGTGATCCCATCCTCGAGGTGCACATTCCTGCCGGTGGTGGCATGACACCGGCTCATTGCCACAGTTCGATGCAGCAGGCGCTGACGTTTTTTCCGCAATATTTCCCCGACCGCCCCTTTGTCGGGTTTGCCTGTGGCTCCTGGATCCTCAACCCCGAGCTGGCGCAGATCTACCGTCCGGATTCGAA
>JAQCJA010000594.1 GCA_027593305.1 bacterium | reverse complement strand
GCTCGTGGGTCTGGCGGTAGCACTGGGGTTGACTCTGGCAGGAATACCAAAGGTCTACGGCTTCCATGCGGGCGTGGTCGGGTTGGGGCTGAATTTCATGATCTGTGCGATGGGAACGCTGCTGGTTCCGGATCGCCAGCAGAGGCAGGTGGCGGCATGAAGGTTACGAGTGTCGATATCTGGACGGTCATTGTACCAACGATTCCGGGGCGTGTACACAGCCCCGAGTGGGTCGCGGAAACGGGCTGGGATCAGGTGCCCAAACACATCCTGCGCCTGAATACCGATACGGAGCTTGCCGGCATCGGCGAGACCGGGCGTGGCGTGCCACTGGAACAGGTCGAGGCGGGGGCGCGGCTGCTGCTGGGCTGTGACCCGGAAAGTCTCTGCCTGCGCGACATCTACGCTGTCGCGCAGCACCGCGTACTCGACGGCACCGAACGTGGCGTGCCCATGAGCGTTGGCACGGGGCCCGCATACCAGGCGTACGAGATGGCCATTCTCGACATTGTGGGCAAGGCGCGGCGGCAGCCGGTGCATGCCCTGCTCGGGGGGGCCGTACGTTCGAGAGTCCGGGCGGACTACTGGATGGGGCACCAGACCCCTGAGGACGGCAAACGCAGCGTCGAACGGGCCCTGCAGCAGGGCTTCCATGGAGTCAAGATCAAGTGCAAGCTGGATGAACCGTTGGAAGAACGACTGCGCGCCATGCGCAACGTGGGTGGTGTCGACTTCAAGGTCACAGTTGATCCCAACGAGCGCTTCCACACGGCGGAACAGGCGATCGAGCTGGCGCATCGACTCGTGGCTCTGGGTAACGTCGAGGTCTTCGAGGACCCGATTCCCAAGACAGACATCGAAGGCTGGATTCGCATCCACGAAGAGGTCGATGCCCCCATCGCCATGCACCTTGGTTCGGGGTCCAGGATGCTGGAGGCCCTGCAGGCAGGTTGTGTCGACTGCTTCAATCTTGGATCAGGCCCGGTGGCCATGCCGGATCTGGCACATATCGCCGCAGCTGCCGGCATGGCCTGCTGGCACGGCTCGGGGAACGATCTGGGTATCATCGATACGTCCTACATTCATGCCGCCGCGCTGGCGCCGAACTGCACCATGGCCTCCGATTTCGTCGGCAGCTGGACCCGCGAAGACGACCTGATCCTGGAGCCCATCGAATTCGTCAACGGCTATGTGGCGACGCCGGAGCGACCCGGCCTCGGTTGTGACCTCGATCTGGCAGCCCTGCCGAAGTACACCCGGTCTCACCAGGAGATCCATTGAGTCCCACCCGAAAGGAGCATCAACCATCACTGGCGCCTGTCGAATCGGTCGCGATTGTGGCCCACCGTGGGGCATCCGGCACATGCCCGGAGAATACGCCAGCGGCCTTTGCCGAGGCACGGCGCCTGGGCGTCGACAGCATCGAACTCGATATTCATCGGAGCGCGGACGGGGGGCTGATCACCATTCACGACAGTTGTGTGGATCGCACCAGCAACGGCAAGGGCCGCGTCGCCGAGCTGACGACAGCCCAGATCCTGGCGCTCGATGCCGGCAGCTGGTTTGATCCCGCTTTCGCCGGCCAGCGGTTTCTGGTGTTCGATGAGGCGCTGGACCTGATTCCTGACTCCGTCCGCCTCAACGTGCACGTCAAGGCAGAAGATGTAGATCGGCAACGGGTGGCACCCGAGGTCGTCGACGTGCTTGTGTCACGCGGCCGACTGGACAACGCTTTCATTGCAGCAGATGCGGCGACTCTGCTGTGCGCCCGCGAGCGCGCGCCGATGTTGCAGATCTGCAACCTGTCGGTACGCCCCGCAGAGGACTACCTGGCTCGCTGTGCGCAGATCGATTGTCTGATCCTGCAACCGGGGCACGCCATGACAACCTGCGAGCTGGTCGAGGATGCCCATGCGCATGGCATGGAAGTCAATCCCTTCTACGCCGACGAGGAGCCCGAGATGCAGCGGTTGATCGACTGAGGCGTGGATGGAATTCCTACCAATTTCCCGGAGCGACTGCAGCACCTGCGGCGCTCCCTGACGATCTGACAACGGAGATGACACAAGACATGTTTGCCAATTCAACAGCATTCCGTCGGACCCCCGTGTGGATTCTGGTCCTGGCGACTCTGCTCTTTGCCTGCAACGACAGTGATGACGGCGCGGCGGATGACTCGGTCACGGGCCCTGATCTGGGGGATGCGGTTTCACTCGACGCCGCGGTTGTGGCGGAGATGAATACCGCCGTAGAAAAGGCAATTGGCCTGCTTTTTGTCGGCGGCGGCACGGTGGAAGGCGCGGGAGGAGGGCAGATCGTCGTCACGGGCAGTACGTTTCGTTTTGAGCAGTACTCACCCGATGCCGTGTTCTTCCTCGACGGGCAACAGACCATGGATCTGCTGGTTTCGCCGATCACGGTGAAGGGTGACCTGGCCTTCCGCGACGCGGCGGGTGCGGGACCGATCGTTGTTGATATGACCATCGATGCGTCCACCGACCCGGTTACATATGGTGGCACGATTGCGATCAATGGCGTCGTGATCAACGTGGCGGACCTGGAGTAGCTGGATGGCGCGGCAGAACTGGGCGGCGCCTCTGTCGACGTGGCGGCGTGTCTTCGCCGATGATGACGGAGAGCTCTGGCCGCGGCTGCAGGGGTTGTATGGTGACAAGGCGGGGGCATGGCGGGCCCGTCTGCAGGCGGCCCTGATCACCTTCTCTGACACCTACCCCGAAGAAGGTGACGCGCGGCACGTGGTCATCGCCCGCTGCCCCGGACAGATGAACATCGCCGGCATGCATATCGACTATGGCGGCATGCCAAGTCTGCATCTGGCGGTACGTGGGCACGACACGGTAACGATCGCTGCTGCCCGCGATGATGATGTGGTCCGCCTGCGCAGTCTCTGCCAGGATGAAGACGGTGTGGCACGCAGCTTCGAACCGGCTCAATTTCATCTCGCCGACCTGTGCCCCGCCACACCCATCGACTCCCGGCAGGCTTTGCTCGACCTCGCCGGGCACATCTGCGCCCGACGCGAGCAGGCCACGGGCAGT
>JAQCJA010000593.1 GCA_027593305.1 bacterium | reverse complement strand
AGGCGACTCGACTGGCCCTGCGTCTCCGGGAGGATATGTACGTCATAGCTCTCTTCGTCGAGACGGTTGATTTCCTGCCGCAGGACTGCCAGCTCGCCCTGCGCGATGCGCGGCTGCGTAGCGCCAAAGCGGATCGCTGTCTCAACCTGGCCCAGCGGCGCCGGTCGCAGGCGCGGGCGCGACTCGAGCCGTGCATGCAGCCAGTCGCCATCACGTACCAGTCGGCCCAGCGGCATGTGCGTCGATCGTTCCGCGTGCTTTTCCCAGTCGCGACGTGACGGGGCCAGGGCTTTCTCGAGTTCCGTGTCGAGGTCCTCGGATTCCTCGCTGTAGAGCAGGACATCATCCGGCAGGTAGGTGAACAGGCCGTCATCGGTGCCGTAGAGGATGCCCATGAACACCTCAACACCATCCAGAGCGGTCGTACCGAGTTCGAACTGGTCCTTCACCGAAGTCAGATCGACACCTGTCTCCTGTTCGGCACGCGCCAGACTGGGGACGTAGTCGTCGAAGAAGGGACGATGCAGAATGACCTCACGCGCCGGCAGTACGTCGGCCTTGCCGATGTTGGTCACCGAGCGTTGGGTGATGACGTCAAAAGTGCGGATCGATTCGATTTCGTCGCCGAAGAACTCCAGCCGGAGGGGCTGCTCGTGGCCGACGGGATAGATGTCCAGTATGCCGCCACGAGAACTGAACTGACCGACACCATCAACGGTCGGCACGCGCTCAAAGCCGGCGTCCACCAGGTGTGAAATGAGCCCGTCCAGGGAGCGCTCGTCGCCGGCGGCCAGGTGTACTGTGGCGTGCTCGAGGGCGGCGCGGGGGATCACCGGCGTCAGCAGGGCCGCAGCAGGAGCGACGATGATGGTCGGCGTCCCCGAGGCGAGGCGCGCGACGGCCTCGATGCGCAGACCCGAGACGTCGCTATCGGGTGATCGGCCGTCGTACAGGCCCACGTCCCACGCCGGGAAGTAGTGCACGACGCCGACACCGGCGATCGCCACCAGATCGTCGCGCCAGGACTCGGCCTGGTTTTCGTCGGCGGCAACAACGACGATCTGACGGTTGAGTTGCCGCTGGATGGCCGTCAGCAGGAAGGCACCCAGCGGAGCGGGCATCCCATGCACAAGGATATCCCGGTCACCGCCGGCGATCCGCTGCAGCACCTGCTTGAAGGGAGGGCTTTGAGCGGTCTTGCGGGCGACGGAATCAAGGGCGGGTGCGGCGGTCATCTCGGCAGCACCCAGACTCCTGTGAATCGTTCCGAGGTCAAAGTCAACGGATGTGCTTGAGAATACTGTATGTACTTGAGAATGAAGGTGTTAAGATAACCGGAGCCGCAGAGCTCTGTCAACGTGCGCCGTGGCGTCAACTGCTGCGACGACCCTTCTTCTTCTGATTGGTTTCACGTGCCTGCCGCGCGGCCTCCAGTCGGGCCTCGGTGGCCAGTTGGCTCAGATTGCGGATCTCGCGGCTGGCGCGAATCCACAACCACAGGGCCACGGCTGTCGCGGCGACAAGTGCTATCATCAGAGCCAGGCGTGTGTAGAACCAGATCGCCGGATCCTCCTCGTCGCGCAGCAGTAGCAGGCCACTTGTACAGAGGATCAGGACTGCAGAGAGGCCACCCATGAGCATATGGCGAAAACGACGCCACTGCTCACGTAGCCAGACGTAGTCCTGAAGGTCAGACACGTTTGGCCGAAAACAGATAAACACTGCTTGAGATAGACAAGTTCACTTACAGCCAATATAGCCTGAAGGAGTCTCTCTGTGGATGGTTCCAGTCATTTTTTCGCCTACATGGCGCGCATGAAGCTTATCCAGCGATGGGGTGTGATGCGCAGCACGCAAAGCGAGAATATCCAGGAACACAGCCTGCAGGCGGCGATGCTCGCCCACGCACTGGCGCTCATCGCCCGGGACCAGTTTGGTCGCGATGTCGATCCTGAACGCGTCATGGCACTGGCCGTCTTCCACGATGCCAGCGAGGTCATCACCGGAGACCTGCCGAGCCCGATCAAACACCACGACCCGGAACTGCGTTCGGCCTACGGCCGCATTGAGGCGGCGGCACGAGAACGACTGTCCACGATGTTGCCCGAGTGCCTGCGCGGCGCCTATCGTCCGCTGTTGTCAGGTGAGGACCGGCCCGAGCACCTGCAGCTGGTCAAGGCGGCGGACAAGCTGTGCTCGTATCTGAAATGCCTGGAAGAGCTCAAGAGCGGCAACACCGAGTTCGTGCATGCTCGTGCGGCAATCGAGGCCGAGATCCAAAACCTGGACCAACCCGAAGTGGCCTGGTTCATGGACCATTTTGTGCCGAGTTTCTCGCTGACACTTGACGAACTCAACCAATAAGCCCTCCATTCCAGCCCCATCCCCCAAACCGCCACGAGACAAGATGGATCCACGACTGACTGAACTTGGCCTGCCTGCGGCGGACCTGACGACAGAGCAGCGCCTGCAACTCGACGAACAAGGATTCACCATCCTGCCCGGGATCATCGGCGCCGAATGGCTGGCACAACTGCGCCAGGCTTTCGATGACATCTACCGTACAGAAGGGGAGGATGCGGGCAAGGAGGTGGCGCAGGTGGAGGGGGTGCGACGTCTGGCAGATCTGGTCAACAAAGGTGAGATGTTTGATGGCATCTACCAGCAGCCCCTGTTGTTGGCTGCGGTCTGGCACGTCCTGCAACGGCCCTTCAAGCTGCACTCCATCAACGGGCACGACCCGTTGATGGGTTACGGGCAGCAGGCCCTGCACGCCGATTGGGGTGGGCCTCGCGACGCGGGTGTGTTCCACGTGGTCAACTCCATGTGGATGCTCGACGACATGACCACCGACAACGGTGCCACACGCCTGGTCCCAGGCAGCCAGCACAACGGGGCGTCCCTTGCTGAACTGCTGGATGACCGCACGGCGCCGCACCCGGACGAGGTGCGGCTCACAGCCCCGGCAGGATCGGTGGGTGTCTTCAACGGCAGCGCCTGGCACAGCTGCACGGAGAATCGCTCCGGCGCCCCACGGCGGGTGCTGCACGGTGCCTTCATTG
>JAQCJA010000592.1 GCA_027593305.1 bacterium | reverse complement strand
TGCAGCTGGATTCGGTGGGGCCTCACGGGAGCGTTTTCTCGAGGCGCTGGCCGCCGAGGGGATTCCGGGCGCTGCCGGTTATCGGCCGCTCTACCGCGAACCAGCCTTCCAGGCGCGCTACCGCGACTACCCTCTCAGCAGCCCGGCCTTTGGCGGCAAACCCGACTACACTGCAGTGCACTGTCCGGTTACCGAACGGATCTGCGCGACGGAGTCTGTGTGGCTGACGCAGAACCTGCTGCTTGGAACGGAAGAGGATATGGTCCAGATCGCCGAGGCGATCGGCAAGATCCAGCGGTCGGCCCAGCAATTGGCGAACTGACCGAAACGGGAGACTACACCAGCATCTGGTCGATCTCCCGGTGCACCTGCTCTTCCCGAACCTGATCAATCACATCCTTGAAATAGCCGGCTGTGCCGCTGACGATGAGACGCTCAATCGCGTTGATTTCCTCATCCGTGTACAGGCCGGAGTCCTTGACCAGCTCGATGTACTCCAGGCGATCCTCCATATCGAGACGTGAGACCGCGCCAAGCATGTCGAACAGCTTGTAGGCTGCCTCACTTTCGAGGCAGCGGTCGACGATGACGGCCAGGCGTTCGTTGCGTTCGGACGCCGGAGGGGTGTCGAGATGTTCCACAGTCGGTCCTTTTCGTCTTGGGACGATGCTCTCTGATCATCGTCTCGTTGGCTCTGAGAAGGCGCGCTTCCTTGTGCCGCCGTGAGCCCTAATGCAAGACCGGGGCCGAACCGAATACGGGGTCTACTTCTTGTCAGTTAATTAGTTGATTTTACTATGACTTACGATGTTTATTCGGAGCCCCTGCGCGAGCGCGAACCGACGCAGACAGGAGGAAGGGTTTACCGCAGGAAGGAATTTCCTTCCTGTACTTCCTGTCCTGTTGTCTCGCCGCAATCGTCCGTATCTTCTGTCGTATTCAGCGTTGAACCAATGCCCTATGGAACGAGACAGATAATGATAGATCAGGAATTGTTGGATATTCTCGCCTGCCCTGAGACGAAGGAGCCCGTCCGACTGGCAGAGCAGTCTCTTGTGGACGAGATCAATGCTCAAATCGAGCGTGGCGAGATCGTCAATCGAAGTGGCGCCAAAGTGGTAAAGACCATGGACGGCGGACTGATTCGCGAAGATGGCAAGTATCTCTATCCCATAGAGGATGAGATCCCCATCATGCTGATTGACGAGGCGATACCGCTGGAGGGTCTTACCACCGCCTCGTGAGATGAGCGACGCTAGGCAGGCGGCCGGTCCACCCCCTGGGGCTTTGGTGCCGGACCTTCGACCCGCATCAACATGACTTTGCTGCCATCCTTGCTGCGCAACAGTGTCACGCCAACGCCCTGACGTTGTGCCTGCGTCTGGAAATCCTCGATGAGTTCCACCGTGTGCTGCCGTTTGAGGAGTTTGTGCGCCAGCAGCACTTGGATTCCATCCTTGGCAATGAGCGCATACGGTTTGCCCCGGTAATAGATCTGATAGGCCCGTACCGTCGTCCGGGGCGCTGCATCGGTTGACGATCCTGTCTTGCGCTTCCATTCGTAGGTCAGCGCGTAGCCAAGGAAGTTGGCGCCAACCACGGCGAGATCTGCCGACGCCACGGGAATCGAGAGCAGCTCAAAGAGCCGCATCGGGATCATGCAGACCAGCATCAGACAGCCAAGAAAGAAGAACACCAGGCGGGCCCGTTCGATATCATCCCCACTGCGCTTGCGTGCCAGTGTGCCCGGAATCTTCGCCACCGTGCCCACAAAGAAGGCGACGAAGAGGATGATGAGGATGACCTCGAGGACGGTCATTGGGTAGCGTCTGATCGGCGCAGTTGCCGAAACTGTCCGCGCGCCGGGTCGGACCTCGGCTGCGCCGCGCCGGCATGACCCGAAGGACCATCATGAGCCTGCACCTGGAACAGGGACGTGGTGACGCAAGGCGCGTGGCCGATCTCACAACCAGTCAGCATCCCATGCCCTCCGAATGTCAGAAGAGGACAGGGATTTGTGACCCCCTCGAAGTCTGCGCAAGACCGAATACTCACGATGCCTCCAGCGGATGTCGGGCCCCTGTCGTGATGATGGCCGCTCGTGAAAGATAGCCGAAACCAGCACCGGTGGACGTGGATGTGGATCTGTCGTGGCATCTATTGCGTCTATGTCACGGTTTTCAGCGTCGTGTCGCTGGAAATCGGGGCGCGCGTCCTGCTCGAGGACGTCGACGCACCGGAAACGGTGCTGGATCAAGCCCTGCCACGTCTGCTGAATTCTGCCGTCATCGCTGGCACAGCCACGCCTCTGGGTGTACAACTATCACCCAATGCGGAGCAGACAGTGCAGTGGGGCAGCCTGAGGTTTCACGTGCGCACGAATTCCCTCGGTTTCCGCGGGCGCGAACCGGCAGCGCGTGCTCCTGGCGAACACCGAATTCTGTTTCTGGGGGATTCCATGGTCTATGGCCATGGCCTTGAAGAGGAAGAGACTCTCCCACATCAGGTGGAACAGCTGGGACGCAATACACCCGACGCAATCGTCACGTTCAATGGTGCGATCAGCGGCATGAATACAGCTCAGGAACTGGCAGCCGCACAACGGTTGCTGCCGATCCTGAGACCCGATCAGGTCATTCTCGGCTATTTCGTCGGCAACGACCCTCTCGCCAACCTGTTCACGGAGGCGGACGGACTCGGGAACGTATCGTTTCACGAGCAGAACGTCGCGCAACTTCGCTCGCGCCTCGATGACCATCTGCGACCGCTGCTCGCCAGCGTCGCCTTCCGCGCCATCGCCTTGCGCTATTACGTGCCCAGGCTCCGGTATGTCTGGTCTGAGCAGGCGGAAGTTCTCGACCGTTCGGTTGAGTTGCTGCTGCGAACACACCGGGCCTGTGAGCAGGCGGGCGCGCGGTTCGCGGTGCTCATCATCTACCCTCGGGATGGCGTTGCCGGCGGGGTCGAATCGATGCTCTCCGGCAGTCGGGGCATGGGTCGGACCCTGGCGACACGACTGCGCGATGCCGGGCTGCGGGTGCTGGACAGCAGCGATTACTGGCAC
>JAQCJA010000032.1 GCA_027593305.1 bacterium | reverse complement strand
GGCTTCAGCGGCACCCACCCACTGCCGCGCGCAACGCAGCGTGACGGCGTCGATGTCGGGGTCCTCCTCTGTCTCCCGCAACTGGAAGGCGGCCATGACGTCGCGATTGGGATCGTATGGCGCCAGATAGATGGAGTCGCAGTAGACGTCGACGTGGTCGAAGTCGGCTGTGGCCATCTGCTGCAGTCGACTCGCCGTCAACCATGGACAGGGCACACCCAGGATGTACTGGCTGCCCTTGGCACGGGCCTCGTACCAGGCCTGCGATCCGCGCCCGCGCAACTCGGCCAGCGTTGCACTCCACTCCGGATCCTCGACGTCGCTGCGCTGCGATTCGGCCTGCAGGTCGATGCCCCTGTCCATGCCGGCCAGGATCGGCCCTTGTTCCTCGGCAATGTTCTTCAGCCCGGCGACGAGCACAAAGTCGGGCTTCACCCGTCGTGCCGCGTCCCGCAGAACCCGCCAGTAGCGGATCACGTTCTCTGCCGCCCGCTGGGCGATCTCTGCATCGGGCCGCCACTCGCGTACGACGTAGGGGCCGCCATTGCGTCCGGGGTAGAGGCTGGCGGTGTGCTCGAAACCGGAGCCCGAGTCGTTGAGCAGGGTCTTGAGGAAGCCGATCTCGGGGACCTCGGTCAGCAATGCCTGGATGAGTTCACTGTAGTGCCAGCGCACCACCGGGTGCGCAACCGTCAGGTTGTAGCGCGGCGCGTAGGCCCGGAAGGTGTGATCGATGCGGGCACCCCGCAGCCAGGGGTATCGCTGCAACAGTGTCTCGGGTACGGACCTGGGGTGGGCGGCATAGAAGCCGGGAACCAGGCCGTAACGGGCGGCAGCACGCGCCATGGACTGCAGGCGGCTGAGGTTGGCCTGCAGATGCTCGGCCGGATATGTGCCGGCGTTGAACCTGGTTTCCACGTACTGGTCCAGGTCCGGCAGGTAGTCGTAAAAACGGTAATAGATCTCACCATGGGGGCCACGCTCATACCCCCGCTGGGAGGCCATCTCGTTGACGACGACGTGGGAGCAACCCACACGGGCCAGTTCCGCAAACGTCGCCGCCACATCCCCATCGTCCACGGCATGGCGCCGACGCTTGAGAAAACCGTAACGTCCGATGAGCAGTTCGTCGCGACCGGCCATGGCGTGAAACGTCGGCCGCAGCAGGCGGCCGTGCGCCAGAGCGGCACGGTCCTGTGTCGCCCACACATCGCGCACCCGGGCATACAGCGCGTAGAGCAGGTGCGGCGCCGATGCGCTCAACTGGCCGCCGCCGTCGTGGATGCGGGCGTACATCCAATCGCCGTCAGGTGTAGTTTCGGGCCCGGTGACAAAACCTGAGCCGGCGCCGTGCACGGCAATGTGCACTACGCCCCGGTCCGGGAGGGCCGCCGCAGATTCAACCGGCGCCAGACGTGCATGGGGCGCCAGCGTCTGCCGCAGTTGCTCGGCGACGGTGGCCTGTACTGGATGACCCGCGGCAGGATAGGCGATAACGCGCGTTGCGGTGAACATCAACTGTGAATCAGACCTCCGTCGGGGCGCTGTGGGCGCCATGGGGTCCTGCGTGCGGACGTGTCCCAGGGATGGGCCTTGATGAACTCGCAATCCAGGTCCACACCCCACCCGGGACCATCGGGAATGTCGAGAAACCCGTCGTGCGGCGACTCGATCTGTTGCTGCAGCAAGCTGGCGCGTCCAGCGTGGGCCCCTGCCGTGGGGATTTCCTGGATCAGGAAGTTGGGCACCACCGCGTCGAGGTGCAGACTGATGGCCGTTGTCAGCGGACTCCAGGGGTTATGTGGAGCCAGGCTGACGTAGAAGGCCTCAGCCATGGCGGCGATCTTGTAGACCTCCAGAATGCCGCCAGCATTGCCGACATCGGCCTGGATCACGTCCACGGCCTCCTGCACCAGCAGGTCGCGAAAGGCGTGACGGCCAAAGAGACGCTCGCCGGTGGCGACGGGGATGTCGATACGTCGACGCACGTCGGCCAGGGCCGCTGCCGATTCCGGCAGGATGGGTTCTTCGTAAAAGAGAATGCCGTAGGGGGCAATGCGGCGTGCCATGGCCACCGCGTTGACCGGATTCAACAGACCGTGGGCATCGATGGCGATACCGATGTCGCTGCCCACGGCGTCGCGCACGGCGCACACGCGGGCCTCGGCCCGCTGCCCATGGGCGATGTCGAAGCCGAGACCCGTGCCCTCGAAAGGGGTGAACTTCACCGTGCGAAAACCCTCTTCCAGGCGCCGGTGCGCGTCGTCGGCATAACTGTTCGGCTCGCCGCCGTGGATCCAGGCGTAACATTCGACACGATCGCGGACACGGCCGCCAAGCAGCTGCCAAACCGGCAGGACCGGTGCCGTGGTATCGGCTGATGTCAGCGTCGTGAACGCCACCTCTGCTGTCTCCGTCGGCCCGTTGCCGGAGCGATCGCTGGAACCGGCGGTGAGAAAGTACTGCGTCCCTGGCAGCAGGTTGGTCAGTGTCACCTCGTGCGCCAATACATCCGTCGCCTCACCTGTAGTCTGGTCGAGCAGCCCGGACACTGTGCCAAGATCAACAAAGCTGTCTGCCAGTTCGTCCGTCCGCCAGGATACGATGGCCGATGAGTCTGCTGCGGTGACAACAAGCGCGTCAATCACCGGTGCCACGATATCCGGCAGAGCATCGGTGGTCAGCGACATCACCGCGCTCTGTGTCGGTCCGTTGTTGCTCAGGTCGGCAGACGTCACCTGATAGTAGTAGGTCGTCGACGGGGTCAGATTGGTCAGCGTCACTTCATGTACGGTGCCGGTCGTGGGCAGCGTGCGAATGAAGCCCAGGACCTCGGCATCGACGCCAAAATCGACCTGCGCCGTGGCGTCTTCGTCCGTCGTCCACTGGATCGTGGCGACCTCATCGTTGTGATAGATCACCTGTGGCCCCACCGTCAGCGCCGGAGCTGTGAGATCGACGTCGGGGTCGGTGGCAAAAGCGCCGATGCCGCTGGTGGTGGCGCCGTTGCCGGCAGCATCCGTGGCGCCCACCTGAAAGGCGTAGGGGGAGCCGGCAGCAAGGTTGGACAGCACCAGCTTGTGCCGTGTGCGGCTGACACCGGAGTTGGCTCGGGCTTCGCCAATGCTCTGCAGGCCAAACTGCACGTCCGACGACGCCGGTTCATCCGTCGTCCACTCGACGATGGCCGTGCTGTTGGTCTTCGACGACACGGTGGGTCCGGAGAGAATCACCGGGAATTGCGTGTCCGGGTCGTTGCTTGTGGTGAAGGAGCCGGCGCCACCCGGTGGTTGCAGCACCTTCAGCCGCTTGCCGGCGTGGGCGCGTTTGCCAGCGGGCAGATTGGGCTCGAAACTGGCCGTCTGGCCATTGGCTGCTTCCACGACAATGCCATAGTCATAGACGCCACCCGGCTGCAGGCCGGAGACGGTGATGGAGTGCTCCTGAGCCAGGCGCAGGGTGCCACTCGGCGTCTGATCCGCAATCTCGAATTCATCTGCTGTGCCGTAGGTGCCCCCCTGGGTACCGAAGAACACGGTCGCCCGCGTATCGACGTCGGTGACGAAACGCACGATGCCGAGCACATCCCGCACGATCACAAAGGGTCCTTCGACGATGACGGGCGGCAGCGTATCACCCGCCGCCGACGTCGTGAACTGCAGGTCGCGACTCCACTGCTGGTTGCCACGCGGGTCCGTGGACAGACTGTCACCGTCCGGCGTGACGACGGCGACACGGTAGCGGTAGCGCGTCGACGGTGTCAGATCGGAGAGTCTCAGACTGTGCTCATTGAGAATGTCACCCGTGCTGGTGGAAAATTCGTACAGTCCGGCGCCACCACTGGCGGGGCTGCCGGCGGCGGCCTCGCTGTAGGAAACGGTGGCCAGGGCGATCTGATTCAGGCGAAAATGGATGACGGCTGCATCGGGACTGACCACCTGAGCCGGCGGGGCCAGCAGGCGCAACGGCTGGCGCGCTGCAGGTGTGCGGAAGGTGCCGGTCTTGGTGAAGGAGAGCTGCGCTTCCGTCAGCAGTCCCTGTAACACCAACTCGTCAGCGCCGACGAGACGGGAGGTCACGACATAGGCGTACTCGGTGGCCGCCGTCAGACCGTTGATCGTGGCCGAATGTGTCAGCGACCCTTCCGCATCGAGGTCGATGGTAGCGACCTCGTTGCCCTGGGCATCGTTGAGCAACATCTGCGTATCGGCAAGGCGGTTGGTGAACCAACTTGCCGAGGCGCTTGTGGTCGTGGTTTGGACGTCGAGGTCGGTGCCGGCTGCCGAGCGCAGGTCGAACCCCAGGCGGGTGCGGAAGACCCCGGACAACAGGTTGGAGCGTGAGCCGGCCAGTCCCGTGGAGCGGGCGGTGAACTCGTACGGTGTGTCGGCAGCCAGGCTGTCGATGTTGACCAGGTGGCGCCGTGACAGCAGCAGTCGATTGAGGGCGGCAAGGGAGGTCAGAAAACCAGCGGCGTAGGGCGGACCCAGACTGGCGGCGGCGACGACAGCGGTGTCAAAGCCGGCGGCCGTGGCGGCGGTGGCGACACGCCACAAACTGTCCCCGGTGGCGCGCACACGCAGGGTATCGGCGAGGCCGACGAAGCGGCTTTCCCAGGCGACGGTGGCACCGTCGGAGCGGCGCGTAACTTCGGCATTGAAGATCTGGTTGGCGAAACGCTGCGCCAGGGTCACGCCTAGATCGCCGGGGCTGTAGGTGAGCACGTCTTCATCATCCGGATCGGCGGACGTGTTGACCTCAACACTGGTCAGCCAGATGCCGGCACCGGCGTCAGGCAGGCTGCCGAGCATGCGGAATTGGAAGGTTCCCAGCAGGCCACCACTGGTGACCGACGTGAAACCGGCGCCAAGAATGGTGGAGCCACCCTCGATCTCAGCCAGGCCATCGTCGCGCAGTTCGGGTGACTTCGGCAAGGCCAGGGCGCCCGGTGTGACGTCACCCAGCGTGTAGGAGACAAACTCGACAACGGCCGGATCGAAGAGCAGACGAATGACGATCCCCTTGACCTCGGTCGTGCCGGCAGCACGGACCAACACCGAGATGTCTGACCCCGGCGCCGGATTCTCAATACGCAAGGGCTCGTCCACGGAGACAACGAAACCGGCATTGACGCCGGCAGCCGCTACCTGGGCGCAGAGCAGAACCGCCGCCAGCGGCATGAGGATGAATCGTTGCGTGGGGTGCATGGGGGTGTCTCTCCGATGGGGTTTTTGATCATTGCATCTGCTGCAACAGCGGCGCTGCAGAGGTAAGTACCGGGTGAGCATAACGAGATTGGTGCCCCACACAAAGCCCTGAGTTCATGCCAGGCGCAGGCAGACCAGACCCACAAGCACGACCGCCAGGGCGGTGGCGCGCCATGCCGTGAGCCGCTCCTTAAGGAACAACACACCAAAGAGAGCGCCAAAAAGCACGGAGGACTCACGGGCGGCGACGATGTAGCCCACAGGCCCCATACGGTAGGCGAAGAGAATGATGAGATAGGTCAACATGGAGCCGAGGCCGATCAGGGCGATGCCGCGTGCCCGTTGCCGGGCGATGGCGCGGATCTGCCCACGAAAGCGGCCGAAGACGAACAGGGTCAGGCCCAGACAGCTGATGCCATACATGGCCCAGATATAGACGATGGGGTGAACGAGGCTTGTGCCCACCTTGTCGACGAGAGAGTAGGCGGGGATTGTCGCGCCAACAGCCAGTGCCTGCCGCAGGCCGCGGCCACGTGTGGTCCAACCGGGCACGGCGAACAGCAGGATGCCGATGCTGACGGCGGCAATACCGACCAGTCCCGTGCGTGACAGCTCTTCGTCGAGCAGCCAGGCGCCGCCGAGGGCGGTAAGGGCGACGCCGGAGCCCCGCGCCACGGGGTAGACCAGGGAGATCTCCCCACGCTGGTAGGCGCTGCTCAAGGCCAGGAAGTAGAGTACGTGGATGATCCCCGTCGCCAGCATGCAGACCAAGGCCGTCGTCGGCAGCGGCGCCGTCGATTGCCACAGGAGCACCACTGCCACGGGCGTGATGGCGATCCACGCCAGCAAGGCGCCCAGCCAGAGCACCGCCAGATGACCCGCGTGATGACGGGCGACGGCATTCCACGAGGCATGAAACAGGGCCGCCGACAACACGAGCCCCAGAAGGGCGGGGCTCACGAGGCGGCGGGGTCGTAGTGCAAGGCAAGCCAGACCGTGGGCGCCTGGGCATCCGTCCAGCTGACACGATGGCGTACACCGGCAGGCAGCCGCAGGTAGTCTCCCGGATTGAGCACCGTCTCCCCCTCACGTTGCTCGAAGACGAGGGCCCCTCGCCCCTGCAGGACGAGGACAAATTCGTCCCGCGCCTGCTCGAACCACTCCCCCTCCGGGGTGCAGTGCCCGGGGGGGGAAACGATTCGTTCGAGGCGCAACCCCGGCGTCTGCAGCAGGGTGTCGAACTGCTCCCGGGTCGCTGCCGCCGGCAAACCTGCCAGGATGTGGCCCGGCCGGTTGGCGCCGGCGGCAGGGCGCACTAGTCGAGCACGTCCCTGGCGTAGCCGAACAGGGCCGGATATCCGCCTGTATGCAGAAAAATGACAGGGCCATCGGCCTTCGTCAGCCGGCCTTTGCGGATATGGGCAAACAGGGCTGCCATGGCCTTGCCGGTGTAGACCGGGTCGAGCAACAATCCCTCTGTACGAGCCGTGGTGCGGATCGCCTCCAGTCCTGCCGGTGTCGGCATGCCATAGCGTTCGCCGACAAAGCTGTCGTCGTTGTCAAAGTCATCCGGGCCCATGGTGATCTTCAGACCGATGCGGCCCGCGCCCTGATTGGCGATCCGTGCCATCTCTTCGAAGCGTCCCGTCTGGCCTTCGAAGGGACAGAAGCCACGCACATGAATGCCGCTCTCCAGGAAGGTCAGGCCCAGGGCGACACCCGCCTGTGTGGTGTCGAGGGCGGCACAGTAAAGATACCTGGGCTCGATGCCGAGCTGCCGTGATTGTTGCACGATCTCCAGGGCCGACTCGGCATAGGCCAGACCATCGATGTCGACAGTATTATCCAGTCGCGGCTGGTAGACCTTGCGTCCCTGGCTGCGCAGTTCCTCGACGCGCTGGCGGATGCGCTCGGCCTGCAGATGGCGCTCGGCATCGGGCAGGATCTCGACTTTGGCACCGAAGAGCCGCATGAGCAGATGGTTGCCCTGGACCTCCTTGTGATCGATGCCACGCACCGGACGCAGGATCAGGTGCAGTTCGAGACCGAGTTTGGCACAGGCAGCCGCCATCTGCCGACAGTAGTTGGACTGCACGGCCGAGCCACAGACGATGACCTCGGCCCCTTTTTCCAGTGCATCGGCCAGGGCAAATTCGAGCATACGGGTCTTGTTGCCACCAAAGGCCAGTCCCGTCAGATCGTCACGCTTGACGTAGATATCAGGTCCTGCCAGCAAGGCGCTGAGCCGGGCCAAAGGTTCCAGGGGTGTCGGTCGAATGGCGGCGAGTTGTACACGGGGCAACGTGGCCAGAGCCGTTGCCAGTTTCGCTTCGCGGTCAGCAGTCATGAGCGTTCAACGTCCTTTCGGCCAGCCCTGGGCGGGCAGCTTGGACAGACGTGCCTGCCGGTGACACTCTTCCATCACCGCCATCTGCACACGCACCTGCTGCGGCGTGATTTCGAGTTTTTCACCATCACGTAACACTTTGTAGAGACCGTCATAGAACTGCTTTGACATCCAGCCGAAGGCGTTGGCCTGGGCCTTGGTGGGCTTCCAGGTCTTCTCGGTAAACTTGAGGTCCTCGCGGCAGTAGGCCTGGTTCGGCAGGGACTGGCGGATCAGCTTCTGCCTGGGCGCCTTCTTCGGATCGAAGTACTTCCACCGCAGGCCGCCGCCGCCGCCCGTCAGGCCGCCCTGGGTGCCATGCACGGTGAGCATCTCCCCCGGGTAGGCGTCGCAACGTGACATTTCCAGGTCGACGAGGGGGGCGCCCTTGCGCTTCATCACGACCTTCACGAAGTCCTCGGCGTCGCCGAAGGTGTTGGCGCGGTCGAGGACGCAGAATATCTCGTCCGGTTTCTTGAAGCCCTGGAAGGCGACGGCCCAGTCGACGTAGTGGGGTCCCGTGTTGAGCAGTTCGCCGCCCTTGAATTCCTGCAGGGTCTGCCAGTCCCAGCGGCGGGCGAAGCCGTTGCCGGCGATGCGCACCTGCACGATGCGGCCCAGAATTCCCGAATCGATCACCGCCAGGGTTTTACGAAACAGGGCCCGATAGCGCGACTGCTGGAAGGGCGCCAGGATCCGGCGCGCCTTCTTGGCCGCAGCGATCATCCTGTCCAGTTGTGCCACATCCCACGCATTGGGTTTTTCACAGACGACATTGTGCCCGGCTTCCAGCGCCTCGATCGTCACGGGTGGGTGCAGGTGTGAGGGCAGGGAGTTGACGACGAGATCCAGATCATCACGCCCCAGCAGGTCTTTGTAGTCACCGTAGGTGTCACAGGCGAAACGCTCCGCCGCATGGCGTCGGCGGTCACTGAGAAGGTCGGCGATGGCAACGATCCTGTACTTTCGCGGTGCCTGCTCAAACCAATGGGAGTGAATGGACAGGCCGCTGCGGCCCTGGCCGAGGACACCCACCCGAAGGGGGCCGGTGGAACGCCTGGAGGTGCGGGATGCGGACATGGCTGACAGACAACTCCCGTTGGATGGTGGCTGAATGTCCCGGCGGCGGGACACAGGCAGGCGGAAAGACTACGAAGGGTGACGCCCGTGAGCCACCCGCGTTGCCCCCATGGTCTGCCGCCGTACTTTATGACACAATGATCACCCATGTCGACTCACGTGCGGCGGCGGCCCCCGCCGACCAGCCCCGCTCGCTGTTTGCACAGCTGGGTGGCAACACTTCCTGGCGCCGTTTCGAGTTGCTGGCGTTGCGGCCCAGCGTGGCGCATGAGGCGACCGCCGGGGGCGACGAAGTCGGCTATCTCGTGCTGGCCGGTGGCATGGACGTGGTGCAGAGGCCGGAGCGCATCACGGTACAGGCGCCGGCAGCGGTCCGCTGCGCGGTGGCCACGCCACACACCCTCGTTGCCACAGCGGCGGGTGCACGGCTGCTGCGCATCGCCGTTGACGCCGCCGGGGCCGTCGGCGGGTGTCTGGTGACGGACGCTTTTGCCCGCGAGAAGCTGCCCTGGCGGGACGCCATTCATGGTGGGGGTGGCCGCATCGGCACGCGCCATCTGTGGGGACCGGGGGATTTCGTTTCCAGCTGGACATTTGTGGATCACGCCGTGCTCTCGCAAGGCAGCTCCCTTGGGTTCCACTACCACGATCATCTGGAGGAGGCCTTTGTTGTGCTCGCCGGTCGAGGCTGGATGACCGTCGGTGACGACACGGTCGAAATCGATGCGGGTACCGTTACTCTGCAACGCGCCAACGTCGGCCACGGATTGTACAATCCTTTTGCTGAGGATCTCGATTTCATTCGCATCGCCGTTGCCACGCCCGGTGAAACATTCACCACCATCGACCTTGACGATGATTTGCGCGCCCGACGGCCGAGTCAGGAGATGACATGACAGCAGCAGCCGATACCGCCCGCCGTATGGCCGATGCCGCGCAGGCCTTGTTGGAGGCCCTCGACGACACACAGCGCAGCAAGATCCACCTTGATTTTGCCGATGTCGGCGAACGCACGAACTGGCACTACGTGCCGCGCGCGCGTGCCGGGTTGCCCTTGCAGCAGATGAATGAGCGTCAGCGACAATTGGCGCTGGCACTGGTGGCGACGGGATTGAGTGCCGGCGCCCGGCAGAAGGCGCAGACGATCATGAGCCTCGAGTCGGTGCTGGCCGGCATCGAAGGCCCGGGTCGCAGTCATGCCCGCGACCCCGAACTTTACTATGTCACCCTCTTCGGCGCTGTCGGCGCCGACACGGTATGGGGTTGGCGGTTTGAGGGACACCACATCTCGCTGAACAACACGATTGTGGCCGGCACCGAGTTATCGGCGGCACCGTTGTTCTTCGGTTCCAACCCGGCCCATGTGCGTCACGGCGAGCAACAGGGATTGCGGGCGCTGAAGGAGGAGGAGGACCTGGGGCGCGAGTTGCTGATGCAGCTGGATGGCGAGCAGAGGCGAATCGCCATCATTGGCACCGACGCACCTGGCGACATTCTGACGACCAATGTCGTACACGTGGGTGACGAGGCCCCGCCCGCAGGGCTCACAGCGGCGGCCATGACGGTGGGCCAGCGACAACTGCTTGAGCGCCTCGTGCGCGTCTACGTCGAGCGTCTGCCGGAGGCCGTCGCCCAGATCGAACTGGCCCGTCTGCAGCCGGCACAGATGCTGGCGGCAAGTTTCGCCTGGGCCGGTGCCGAAGAGCGCGGTGGACCACACTACTACCGGGTGCAGTCGACGACGTTTCTCGCTGAATATGACAACACGCAGAATGACGCCAACCACATCCACGCCGTCTGGCGTGATCTGACCAATGACTTTGGTCACGATCTGCTGCGGCAGCATTGCCAGCAGAGCCATTGACTAGCGGAGTGCTACCGCCGATGCCGGATGTAATGCCTGTCGAGCCAGCGGCTGGCAGCGTTCTGCGCACGTCATTGCATCACACGTACCGCGCCGGCCATTACGACAACTGGCGCGTCTGGGCCGGTGCTGTTTCCATCGAGATTGACGGATTGCGTTTTGCCCCGGCCCTCGGCCGGGCCTACCTGCACCCCGCCAGCACCCCGCCCACGGCCCGGGTGCGCTGTGAACTGTTTGTTGCCGATGTGGTGGCAGCGTCGATTCGCTCTGGTGATGTCGTGGCTCGGCTGTGCATCGACGCGCCCGGCATCGAGCAGCCCGTGCCCATGCACCTGCGCACCGATGCTCAGGGTGCAGCAGAAATGTGCGGCGCCAACTTTGTCCTCGAGTCGGAGCCCTTCCGCCTGCAGCATACGGGCGCTTTCTGCTACACCATCGACATCAGCGCCGACCCGGATGACAGGCGCCCGTGGATCGCGCTGAGTGACATCGCGCCCAATCCGGCGGGTGTCATCGTCGTCAGCCCCGGTTGGGTGGCCGAGGCGCCGACGGTGACGGAAGTCTGTTTGCGCAAGGTCGACGCCGCAGTACGCGACGGCACGTTCGTCTCGGGTCGCATCAACCATCTGACGGCACGTCTGCAGCAATTGCCGACGGATGTGATCTACCTGTTGCCCTTCTTTCGCGCCGGTCTGGCCGATCTGCAGACCGGCGAGGATGTGCGCAAGGGGACGCTGGGCAGCGTCTACGCGGTGGCTGATTTCTACCAGATCGATCCGCAGCTTGTGACCCCACCCGAGGAGGCGGATCTGGCAGCTCTGGTGGCGGCAGAGTTGTTGTGCCAGGCGGATGTGGCAGATGTGTGGGGCCGTGTCGTGCTGCCGGCCGATTCCAACCATGCCATGCCACTTCTTGCCGAACTGGTCGAAGCTGGCGGTCCGTTTGCCGCCCGGCAGTGGGGCCGCCAACGACTGCTGCAGCTGGTGGGACGGGCCGAACTCCGCCAGCTGACGCGGCGCGCGCACGAGCTTGGCAAACGCGTGATCTTTGATCTTGTGCTCATGCAGACGAGTCGTGACTCGACGCTGATCCAGCAGCACCCCGAGTGGTACGTGCTCGATGCCAAGGGGCGCCCCGAGATCCACCGCATTGCCTGGCTCGTCTATTCGGATGTGGCCCTTTTCGATCTGCGCGGCAATCTACCCCTGCAGGACTATCTGCTGGAGGTGGCCCCCTACTGGATGGCCTGTTGTCAGCTCGATGGGGTGCGCATCGACGCCAGCCAGACCGTGGAGCGCCCGTTCCTGCAGCGCTTGAAGAACCGCATCCAGCAACAGGATCCCGAGGCGCTGGTCCTGGGTGAAACCCTGTGTGCTCTGCGTGATGCCACCGACATTCCCGTGGACATGGTTTACGCATTGCTCGTCGACTTCCACCGTGACGCCGAAACGGCAACCCCCCTGATCGACTTCCTCGAGCAGATGCACGGCACCTTCGCCGCCGGGACAATGGCCATGGCCTACTTCGAAAACCATGACAGTCCACGGGCAACGCAGGTCTGGGGCGAGCGCTACGCACAAGTGCTGGCGGCCGATCCGGCTCTGGCCCGCACGTGGCGTCGACGTAGCGGCGGCACATCACCGGCGACGTTGATGGCATGCCTGAAGAACCTGCAGGCCACACTGATCGACGCCACGGCAGGCATGTGGCCCGCCCAGGCCCAGGCCCAGGTTCAGCCACCGGCAGCGGTGCGCCCCGAACCTTCCGGGGGCACGCAGCTGACCTGGGGCATCGAGTGGGGCAGCGAGTGGGGTGAGACGGCGCGAACGGATTTCGAGAATGTCACCTGCCTGCACCCGGAGTCGCGGCATGAGTTTCCGGGGCAGCAACTGGTGGGCGCCTATGCCCACCTTGCCATCGAGGCCCATCAGTGGGTCGAGGCACGTCGGGGTCAGGTCTACTATCACCGCAATCAGGGTGCCGACGGCGACGCGGAAGATCGAGTACTGGCCTACACTCGCTACCTCGGCACGAGTGCCCTGCTCGTCGTCCACAATCTGGACATTCGCCGCACACGCTGGGTATCGATCGGCTTCGGCTGGTTGTCCTGGACGCCAGGGGCTCCGGCGCAGGTCTTCGATTCGTATCACGCTCTGGGGCTGGCCGCGCCACCGACCGACCCGGATCTTACCCGACAAGGGCTGCGCATTGGCGTTGCTCCCTTGCAGACGCGCCTGTTCCGACTGGTTCCAGGCGCACCCCTCCCACGAAAGGAATGAGATGCCTTCCTCCCTGAAGGCCCGATATCTGGGTGCTGCCGCGATTCTTGCGGCGCTGCTGGCGTTGTCCGCCTGTGACCCGAGCGGCCCCGCCGCCTCCACCCCCGTGCAATTGGTAACGGCGCAGGACAGTACGCTGTACGCCGTCGGCCAGGGCCTGGCGGGACAGTTCAATCTGCATCAGTTGTTCACGGCCGAAGAATTGGACATCATCAACCGTGGCTTCAACGATGGGGTTCTGGAAAGTGGTGATTTCGATCTGTCGAAATACCTGGAGTCGATGAATCTGCTGATTCAACAGCGCCGCACCGTGCGCTCCGCACGCCTGCAGGCCGATGGTGACGCCTTTGTCGCCGAGGCAGGCAAGAAAGCCGGCGCCGTGACCACAGCAAGTGGTCTGGTCTATATCGAAGAGCTCGCTGGTAGCGGCGCCAGTCCGACGGTGTCCGATTCGGTGCGTGTGCACTACGAGGGCAGTTTCACCAACGGTACCGTCTTCGACAGTTCCTACCGTCGAAATGAGCCGACGGAATTCCTTGTGGGTCAGGTGATTCCCGGGTGGCAGGAAGGCCTGCAAATGATGAAGGCGGGCGGCAAAGCGAGGCTCATCATCCCGGCAGACCTAGCATATGGCGAGATGGGTTCGCCGCCGGCAATTCCACCAAACGTGCCCCTCGTGTTTGTCGTCGAGTTACTGGAAGTGATCAAATAAGGAAATCCTATGTCGACAATTGGTGTGATCCACTACAACTGGCCCGGGTACGACCTGGAGGGGTTCGCGCGACGGGCCAGCGAGATTGGCTACAAGTCCTGTGAACTGCAGATTGGCGATATCTGGGACGAGGCCAACGACGATGGTGGCCGACGGGCCGAAGCCGTGCGCGACATGCTCGCCGGCTATGGCATCGCCGTCTCCGCCGTGGCTGCGGGCAACGACTTCATCCAGGCGCAGCGAAGCAATTTCGACGCCCAGATCGCGCGCTACCGGCGGGTCTGCGAGATCATCCCGCACACCGGTACCGATATCATCCGTTCCGATGGCGGTTGGAACCGGGGTGGGCTTGTCACCGAAGATCTGTGGGACGGGTTGATGCTGGAGGCTTTCCAGCGTTGTGCCGAATTCCTCGAGACGCTCAATGTGCGCATCGCACTCGACAACCATGGCGTGTCAACCAACGACGGCGACTGGCAACTGAGTCTGATCGAGCGTGTGGGTTCCACCCGCCTCGGTGTCAATCTGGACACGATGAACTATCGCTGGTTCGGCCACGACCTGGCCAAGATCGATCACTTCTACGAGATCATCGCACCGCACACGTTCCACACGCACATGAAGGATGGTAGCGGGTCACGCAGCGACTACAAGGGGGCCGCCCTCGGCGACGGAGAAATCCATCTGCACAAGGTGCTTGCGTGCCTGCGCCAGGCCGGCTACGACGGTGCCTTCACGGCCGAATACGAAGGGCCGGAAACGGCCGACGGGATCGGCTACGAAAAATGTCACCGCTGGCTGGCGGCTCACGTCGGCTGAACCAGACGCGGACATGAAACCGCGACGTACAATGGAAACGCCCCGTCAACCTGTGGCTGACGGGGCGTTTGTCTGTCGAATCCGATGGTGGCCAGATCGCGTGACTAGCTGACGTGGCGTGCCTCGCTGCGCTTGCGCCGGGCGGACTCTTCTTCCTGCATCTCGCCCATCTCTTTTTTCAGGCGGCCCATCTTCTTGTCGAGTTTCGATTTTTTCCGGTCCAGCAGCAGCTTGTTCTTGGCGATGATCGACTTCTGCCCCTGCGCCCCCTTGAGACGGCCCAAAGCCTCAACCTTGATCTGTGACACCTGATTGATCTGCCGGTTCATACGCCCGATGAGCTGCGTAATCATCACCTTGGCGATGATGACACCGAAGCTCAGCACAAGGGCCAGCATCATGGCGGGCAGTTCGAGGGCTTCCATAATCCGATCTCAGATAAAAGCGGTGCAACTATCAATCCTGTAACAAGATACACCGATCAGGCGGTGAATCAAGTTTCACGCCTCCGCCTTGTTCACCGCCTCCCGATGATGCTGCAGGCGCTGCACAGACACACGCTGCGCCGTACCCAGCTCCTGGGCGAAGACGGACACGCGGTACTCCTCCACCAGCCAGCGAAACTCTTCGATGCGTTGCCGTCGCTGTGGAGAGACCCCGACCGCCACGGCGGCTGCCTGCAACTGCTGGCAGTCAGCGGCAAAGGGGGCTACAAGCGCCGCCTTGGCCGTGTCACGCGAGGCGTCCGCGCGGTAGCGGTCGGCACGCACTGCGACCGCCTTCAGATAGCGGATCAGGTGGGGCAGGCGGTCGAACTCGATGCCATGGAGAAAACCGGGCGGCAGCAGTCGCTCCAGGTCCGCATCGAGTCCAGGATGGGGCCGGGCGGTGGTGATCAGCTGCGCGCGCAGGGATATGATCTCACCGAGCAGACCGAGAAACTGGGTCGACAGGCCGACAAGCCGCCGCCGCGCTCTGCTGACACGCTCGTCAAAGCGCTGTTGGGTCAGGGGAAACACGCCACCCTCAAGGAACAGGTAACGGGCCAGGTGCGCATAGGCCTGCTGCTCGATGGCGGCCGGTTCGCCCAGGGATCGATGCCGGTCGACGATGGGGCGCAGATCGCGCAGGTCGCGCTGCAGCCAGGCTGCCTCGTCGCGCAGCCCCAGTTCACACAAGCGGCAGAATGCGGCCGGTGTTGCCGTGCGCGCCGCGGAGCGATCGGCAAACAGCCGCACCTGCACACGGTGGTCCTGCAGCCGCAACCCGGGAAAGCCGAAGACGGGAACACCGGACAACTGCGTTACTTCAAGGCGCTCGGGCAGATCACCGAAGGTCCAGGCGGTGACCTCGTCGTGTTCAAACTCGGCAGCGGCGGTCTTCCATGCCTGCAGCTGCACGGGGGACTCGGCGGGTCGTTCCAGTTCGCCGGTGAGCACCGCCAGGTCGCGGCCGGCGGCGACCGTTGTCCCGTCACTGCCCTCAATCTCCAGACGCAGGCGCAGGTGATCGGGTATGCTGCCTACGTCCCAGTCGGCTCGTTGCAGCTTCACCCGCCAGTTTTCCTCGATGAAATTCTCCAGCGCGTCGAGAAAGATGCCATCCCCATGGGCCGGCGTCAGCTCCGCTGCGATCCTTCGTGCCGTCTCCGGCACAGGGACGAAGCGCTTGCGGATCGCCTTGGGCAGAGAGCGCAGCAACTGCGTGATGCGCTCCTGCCGCAGCCCCGGAACCAGCCAGTCAAGGATCTCGGGCCGCACGGCGTCCACGAGTCGATAGGGCACCTTCAGGGTCACGCCGTCCTGTTCGTCTCCCGGCACGTAGGCATAGGCCAGCGCCAAAGACTGACCATCCAGTTCGACCGTGTCGGGAAACGCCGCCGGATCGACGGTCAGGTCCACACCGGCCAGCAGAGCAGCCTCATCGGCATGCAGGAAACTGTCGTCGCCGCCTCGTTCGCCGATGAGCCGATTCAGGTCGTGGACGGAAGCGATGCCCCCCGGGAGGCGCTCGGCGTAGAAGTTGTGGAACGCGTCGTCGAAATCGATGCTGTGCCGCTGCCGCAGACGGTTCTGCCAGGTCTCGAGTCGATGAAACGTCTGCTGATTGTGGGCGTGGAAGGCGTGGGCGATACCGTCTACATCATCGGCGATCAGGGCCTCGCGAATGAAGATGTCGCGGGCTTCGCCGGGCGCGATGCTGGCGTAGTCGACGCGGCGCTCGGCGACAACCAGACCGTGCAGGCGCACGGTTTCGTGCACCAGCACCCGCCCGGCGCGGCGGCTCCAGTGCGGGTCGCGATGGCTGGAGCGACACAGGTAGGCCCCCAGATCGAGAATCCATTGGGGTTGAATGGCTGCCGCTGTTCGCGCATATACGCGGTTGGTCTCGACGATCTCGGCAGAAATCATCCATGCCGGCGGCAGCCCCGCCTTAGCTGTACCGGCGTCCCCACGGCGCGATTTGTTGCTCCGCGCAAACAGCCCCGACCCGGGGAACAACATCACCTGCCGGCCATGGGCCGCGGTGTAGAGGTTGTCGCCGCCGCGGTCCTCCTGTTTTCGACAGGCGACATTGCTGAACAGACCCGTCAGGATGCACCGGTGCACGGCGTCGTAGGCATCCTCGCGCTGGGCGCAACCGGTGTCGAGGCGGAAGCCACCCAGTTCTCTGAGGGCAAAACAGAGCTGGGCATGAATGTCGCGCCACTCGCGCATGCGCAGGAAGGAGAGGAAATGCTGTCGGCAGAACTTGCGCAGTTGCGACTGCGTGCCCTGCTCCATGCGGTCGTGGTAGGCCAGCCAGATGTTGAAGAACGTGACGAAATCTGATCGCGGGTCGATGAACTGCCGGTGCATGCCGTCGGCGGCCGCTTCCTGACCGGCGGGCCGCTCGCGCGGGTCCTGGGCGGAGATGGCGGCGGCGATGACGAGGACTTCCGCCAGAGCGCCTTCGGCCTGCGCCTGCAGCACCATGCGTGATACGGTGGGCGCAATCGGCATATGGGCCATGTCCCGGCCCAATCGGGTCAGCTTCTTCTGCCGGTCGATGGCACCGAGTTCCTCCAGGGACTGATACCCACCGCGGATGGCCTGGGGTGTGGGCGGGTCGATGAAGGGAAACGCCTCGACCTCACCGAACGCAAGATCCAGCATGCGCAGGATGACCTCAGCCAGATTGGCTCGCTGGATCTCCGGCTGCGTGTATTCGTCGCGCGCGGCGTAATCCTGCTCGGTGTACAGCCGTATGCAGACGCCGTCCTGAACACGTCCGCAACGGCCCCTGCGCTGTTCGGCTGAGGATCTGCTGATCGCCTCGATGGGCAGACGCTGCGTCTGTGTTCTGGGGTTGTAGCGTGACACCCGCGCCAACCCCGTGTCGACGACGTAGCGGATTCCGGGGATCGTCAGCGACGTCTCGGCGATGTTGGTGGCAATCACGATGCGCCGGCCCGTGTGCGCCCCAAAGACCTTGTGCTGCTCGTCGGCGGTCAGTCGTGAGAACAGCGGCAGCACCTCGACACCACGTCGCCCAGACAACCGTGCCGACAACAGGTCGGTTGTTTCGCGGATGTCGCGCTCCGACGGCATGAACACCAGCACGTCGCCCCGTTGCGATTCCTCCAGCAGCCGGGCACAGGCCGAGGCCGCCCCTTCGGTATAGGAGAAGTCACCCTCCCCATCTTCCAGCAATTCCTCCAAGGGCCAGTAGTGCGTCTCCACGGGGTAGGCGCGCCCGGAAACCTGAATGATGGGCGCCCCGTCAAAGGCCTGGGAGAAACTCGCCGTATCGATCGTGGCAGAGGTGATGATGATCTTGAGATCCGGTCGCCGGACGCGCAACGTGCGCAGGTAGCCGAGGAGGAAATCGATGTTGAGACTGCGTTCGTGCGCCTCGTCGATGATGAGCGTGTCGTACTCCAGCAGATCCCGGTCCGAACGGATCTCGGCCAGCAACATGCCATCGGTGACGAATTTCACCAGCGTTTCCGGCGAGGTCTCGTCGCGGAAACGGATCTTGGCACCCACTTGTCGACCCCACTCGACGCCAAGTTCCTCGGCCAGGCGCCGCGACAGGGACGTGGCCGCGACTCGGCGCGGTTGGGTGACGGCGATCCTGGCCTCCCGCCCGCGCCCGGCCTGCAGACAGATCTTGGGGATCTGCGTCGTTTTGCCCGAACCGGTGTCGCCGGCGACGATGACCACGGGGTGCAGATCGATGGCGGCACGGATCTCGTCGACCCGCGCCGTGATGGGCAATTCCTGCGGGAACTCGATGTGTGCCGCCGCCAGCGCCCGCTGCCGAAGTGTTTTGGCCTGGCCAGAGGCAGCCGCTCGTGCCGCCAGATGGTCGAGGTCCCGGTCCAGCCGTCGCGGCGG
>JAQCJA010000591.1 GCA_027593305.1 bacterium | reverse complement strand
CTGACGTATTCGGTGTCCGCTGTCTCGGCCCCACGCCGTACGCCACATCCTATCTGCGCGTCCCTGCCGGGCTACCGGGCGTGCCAGCCATGGATGTGCAGGTCGTGGGCCCGTCGGTGCACGTCGAAATGGCGGGGGCGCAGATGCTCTACGAGTATGTGCCTCCCTACGAGGACCTGCCCGGCGTCGCGCCCTACGATGGCATGCCGGCGGGTACGCCGCCGCCGGCGCTGCAGGCTGATGGTCCCGGCGTCACCGTGCACCATTTCGGCAAGGGCACTGTCGTTTACTGTGCCGTCGATCTGTGCGCCGCCCTGTTCACCGAGGCCAACCCGGTATTGCGCCGGCTCATCATCGCCCTCCTCGACCGGGTGCATCCTGCGATGCATCGATCCATCCTCGTCGACAACGCACCGATCAATGTGGAGGTGTTCTACAACCACCGCGGCAACGAGCGTTTCGTCCACCTCGTCAACTACGCCGGCGACAAGCGCGAGTCCGGTACGCCGCAGACGCAGGATCTGCGGCCTCATGGGGACATCGGCATCTCGCTGGCTCTCGGGGCACCGGCAAAGGTCAGTGAAGTCCCTGGTGATACACCGGTGGCAGCGGAGTACGTCGATGGGCGGCTGCGTTTCCGCGCCGGCGTGTCCGGCGCGCATGCCGTCTACCGTGTGGAGTCCTGAGCTGCACGTGACTGCGTCAGCACCAGCGCCTGCTGGCGGGGGAATCGGCTCCGGCTGATATGACCACGCGCGCGCCCTCCGGGAATTGCCACGAGCCCCCGTCGCCGCACCAGTTATGCATCTGTGCGGTATGGTCTGCGAAGACACCGTACGCGGCGGCGCTCTCCTGCGGAGGCTGCACCACGTTCAGCAATCGCAAGTCCGGGATCTCCCGCCACGCCTGCCAGTGATGCCGCGCATTGGCGCAGCAGTGCATGCCGATGCCGCCGTAGCGAGCCGACAGCAGGGCCAGTTCGGGCAGGAAGAGATCGCGGAACATGTCGGGGTTCACGGCACCGATCTCGTCCTCCGACAGGCTGACACCAACGGGCATGTAGTAGTCGGGGTAGTGGGCGACGAAATCCCGTCCGTAGCGGGCGAACCACTCGTCCAGAAAATCGGTCAGCACTTGTCGCACGCTGGCGGCCAGTTCCTTGACGGCGTCCGGAGACTCGATCATGGCGTGCCGCAATATCCATGGGGCTCTGCATGTCCGGCAACCATCAGCGGCAGGGCGAAGGGATTGGTGTCTGCCGGCCGGTGGACATCGCAGCCGAAGGCGGCGGCAAAGATCTCGGTGCCTGTGTACGGGTGCAGGTGGGGCACGGCATCATCGTCGAGCCAGGCCACGGCGGCCAACTGCTGCTGATACTGCAGCCAGGCCCACTCGATACGCGCATCGACATTGCCGGGATGCGGCAGGGGGCGCGGCGGCAGTCCGTGATCGAGGCGCACCAGCAGCATGTGCCGCGACGGTGCGGTCCTATCCAGGAACCGGGTCCAGCGTGCCTTCCGCGCCTCGATCCGCCGAGAAGTATTCACTTCAGGTTCTCCTACTCAGGGAAGTGCTGCCAAAACCGGGCCTGGCCGCGGGCACTCACGTAGCTGCCCAGTTCCTGGCGGCTGCACCCTTCGGCAAGCAGTCTCTCCGCTTCTTCGCCGGCGGCTTTGAAGGCCATAACTTTGCGGCGCCCTTCTTCCGTGGAAAGGCTCCCCTCGATGATGGTGAAGACGGAACTGGCGCCGTCGGCAGCGGCCTGAAACAGAAAGTCACGCACCAGTTCCTCATCCAGATCCCGGTAATGGAAGCTGCCCAGACGCCAGCCGAAGGGGACCTGGATCTCGTCACGGAGCATGGGCGGATTGAGCTTGTGTGAGATGGAGGGATCAAAGAAGCTCAGGCCCACTTCCTGCAGGAAGCGCAGTTGTTCGCGTCGCAGATCCTCCACATGCGCCCGTCGCAGGCCCGTGGTGATGCCCGTGTAGTACTGCTCCCAGTACGGCAGGGCATACTCGCTGAACATGTGCGCCGGGATGAAGCTGGCAATATCGTCGACCATGCCCGCGCCGTGCGGATCGGGGAACACCCCGCCGTCCAGTGCCGCCCGGAAGCGGAAGACATCGATGATGCTGGCCGTGGTCAGGCGCAGAAACTCCTTCACCTTTTCCGGCTGGTCGAACAGATCGGTCAGAAACCCCTCGCCGCGCAGTTCCCACGCCGTGGTGATGGGCCCCTCCACACCAAAGCTGAACCCCACTCCTTCGTCGGGGAAGGCAGCTTTCATCTGCTCCCGGAAATCCAGGTAGAAGGGTGTGTCACCTGCCGTGGCGAAATCAACCGGTTGCCTCAAGGTGGTGATCGCCGCGTCCAGTGAATCGAAGGGATGGGTGTGGCCCACCTCGCCGCCATCGACGAAGAGCAGTTCAGCACCGAGGCAGTTGGCGTGCATGTAGCTGATGGGAGGGGTTGCCGGCGGCAGGTGTGGCAGCCAGTCACCGAACATTTCATACATCCTGGTGCGACCGCTACGGTAGACCTCGATACAGGCTTCGGGTCGCGTGTAGAAATCCTTTACCGGGACGCCGGACAGTTCGATGCAGGCGTTGTAGCAGCCGCTGACCTGCCAGCGGAAACCGGCCTGCCGGCGAGCGTTGTCGTAATCGGGCCTGATATAGCTCAACTCGTCCTCCCGGTCTGAGCCTCAAGGAACGATTGTCGTATCGTCCGCTGCCGGTCAAATCAGGTGCGCTTGATGAGCGACCAGATATTGAGGATCGTGGCGACGTAGAGGTCGGGCCCTTTGCGACCATCGGCGGCGACCCATTCCAGTACACCGTTGGTTCGATAGGCCGCTATCAGTTCCTGCAGGGTCCGTTGTGCCAGCGCCGCGTCGACGGTCTGCAGCGCCTCGATGAGCCAGCCGGAGGCCGTCCCCCAGTAGCCCCCGTTCTGGTAGGTGTCCGCAGCAACGGGTTGGAACAACCGATCCCAGACCTGCGGTGTCGGCAGATGTCGGACCTGCCCGGCGTAGATGAAGGTGTCGTACTGCTGCGCCAGGTACCGCGCCACA
>JAQCJA010000590.1 GCA_027593305.1 bacterium | reverse complement strand
CATGGTGGGCATGACCAAGTCTTACGACATGGGCCCCACCCAGGTACACGCCCTGCGTGGCGTCGATGTGCGAATCCAGCGGAACGAATATGTCGCCATTATGGGACCTTCGGGCTCCGGCAAGTCCACCCTGATGAATCTCATCGGCTGTCTCGATGTGCCCACGGCGGGCGTCTACAAGCTCAATGGTCAGATGGTGAGCGAAATGGACGACGATCAACTGGCCGACATCCGCAATCAGGAGATCGGCTTCGTGTTCCAGACGTTCCATCTGCTGCCCCGCGCCAATGCGCTGAAGAACGTCGAATTGCCTCTGGTGTATGGCGGCGTGCCGCAACGCGAGCGACGGGAGCGTGCCGTTCAGGCCCTCGAGGCAGTGGGGCTGGCTGATCGAATGGACCACCGGCCCAATGAATTGTCCGGCGGGCAACGGCAGCGGGTGGCCATTGCCCGCGCCCTGGCAAACGACCCCTCGATCATCCTCGCCGACGAACCGACGGGAGCCCTGGACTCACGCACCGGCCTCGAGATCATGGACCTGTTCACGCGCCTGCACGCTTCGGGCAATACCATCATCCTGGTGACCCACGAGGAGGACATTGCCGCCAACGCCCATCGTATCGTTCGGTTCCGCGACGGTGAGGTCGAAAGTGACGAAGCCCGGCCACGGGCGGCAGCCGCATCCGCCGCACTGCAGGGAGGCGATTGACATGCCTGGATCACGCAAGCGCTGGATCATGATCGGGGTGGGTGTGGTTCTGGCCGGTGTCGCCCTGGCAAGCGGTACCTTGAACCCGTCCAAGGCGGAGTACACGGCCGCAACAATGACGGTCACCCGCACCGACTTTCAGGTCACCCACGTGGAGGCTGGAGAAATCCGTGCCGCCAAGGACGAGAAGGTCGTCGCCCCGCGTGTGCGCGGCCAGCTCAAGATCGTGCATCTGTATCCGGAGGGCGCGCGAGTTGAGGTCGGCGACCTCATCCTGCAGTTCGACCGCGAGCAGCACGCCCAGGAGGTCAAGGATGATGCCGGTGAACTGGAGCAGGCCAAGGAAGACTTGCGCAAGACCCTGGCCCTGCAGGGGCGCAAGCGGGCGGACCTCGTCATGCAGGTTGAGCAGAGCAGAGCGTCCCGCGACCTGGCCCGCATCAGCCTGACGAAATCGGAATTTGGCTCCCCCGTGGAACGAGAGGAAGCCAAGATCAAGATCGAGAACGCCGAACGGGCCCTGACCCAGGCCGAGACCAACGTCGAAGCGCAGAAGATTATCGACCGTGTGGAGCTGGCCAACCGGGAGCTGAGCATCGCCCATCGGCAGAAGAACTATGACCGCTCCCTCTCCGATTACGAGCGTCTCAGCGTCCATGCCACGCGACCCGGGATCATTGTCTACGAAAAGATTCGCAAACGCGGCACGGACCGGCAGGGCAAGGTGATGGAAGGGGACGTTGTCTGGGGCGGCACGAGCCTGCTGGCATTGCCCGAACTGGATTCGATGCAGGTACACAGCCAGGTGGGCGAAATGGATGTACAGCGCGTCAAACCAGGGCAACCGGCGATGATCCGCCTCGAGGCCTACCCGGGGCCGGTGTTTGCCGGCGTCGTCCGCGACGTGTCCCCCATGGCCAACGAACTGGAATACGCACCAAATGTTCAGGTCTTCGATATGACTGTCGACATCATCGAGCAGGACAACCGGCTGTATCCAGGGATGTCAGCTTCTGTTGAGATCGTCATCGACGCAGTTGCCCAATGCCTGACGATCCCCCTGAGCAGCCTCTTTCGCCGCCAGGATCGCCCCTTCGTCTACCGCCAGAACAAGGACGGCTTCGAGCCCGTCGACGTGACGACGGGACCGGACAACGGCATCGATATCGTCATCGACGCCGGGCTCGCCGAAGGGGATGTGATCTCACTCACCGATCTGGGTCTTTTATGACGGAATCCACTACCCGGGCACCCGCAGAAAGGCCGGGGCGCAAGCGCCTCGCCCAGGCGCTGGTGCTCGTCGTCGTCGTCGCTGCCGGTGTCGCTGCCAACCACTTTCTCCTGGTCGAGGAAAGCGCTGCTGTCGCCTCCTTCCCGGTGCAACAGGGCGAGTTCGTCATCACCCTCAATCTGAAGGGTGGCGAACTCGAGGCGACGAAAGCCGAGCAGATCAACGCACCGAACGTGCGCGGCCAGCTGAAAATCACCAAGCTGTTTCCTGAAGGCGAGGTCGTCGAAGTGGGCGACCTCATCATCGAATTCGACCGTGTCGAGTTTGAGAAAAAGGTCACCGAGGAATCGCAGCAACTGGAAGCGGCGCGAGGCGAGCTGGAAAAGACCATCGCCAACCAGGCGGTGGAGGTGGCGCGTCAGAAGGCGGATATCGAAAACAAGGAAGCCGCTCTGCGCCTGGCGCAACTGCAGGTCGAGAAGATAAAATTCGAGTCCTTCATCGACAAGGAAGAAGCGGGCCTGCGCGCCAAACAGGCGCAACTGGCCCTTGGTCAGGCGCACACGCAGTTCCTGGCGCAGGCCATCGTCGACAGCGTTGAACTACGCAAGCAGGAACTCAGGGTCGCCGAGCAGGAACGCCAGTTCGAACGCTCAGAGAAAGATCTGGCCAATCTGTCCGTCCTGGCAGAGAACCCGGGACTCGTGGTCTACGAGAAAATCTGGAAGGGCTCCCGGCCCGAGAAGATCCGCGTCGGCGACGAGCCCTGGGGCGGCGCCACCCTGGTGACGCTGCCAGACCTGTCTCTGATGCGGGTCAAGACGTGGGTCAACGAAGTGGACGTCGACAAGATCAACGTTGGCCTGGCCGTCATCATCCGACTCGATGCCCTGCCCGGGCCGGTGTTCCATGGCAAAGTCACCAGCGTGGCTTCCCTCGGGCGCGAAAAGGAAGGGGACAAGAACGTCAAGGTCTTCGACATCGAAGTGGAGATCGAGGAGCAGGACACACGGCTGAAGCCCGGCATGACGGCCTCCAGTGAAGTCGTGATCAAAACGCTCCCGGAACGTCCTGAGGCGGATGCGGATGCGGATGCTGTGAATGCGCCTGAAGAGGGGGCCGCCGCTGAACTGCCACTCTA
>JAQCJA010000589.1 GCA_027593305.1 bacterium | reverse complement strand
CATGCCGCTGGAGTGGGCACTCTGCCCCGTGAGCAGGGCGGCACGACTGGGCGAACAGGTTGGTGCCGCACAGAAACACCGGCGCAACAGCATGCCCTGTTCGGCGAGGCGCTGCACGTTCGGCGTCGCCACAGCGTGACCCATGGCCGATACGTAACGCCCCGTGTCATGGGAGTGCAGGTAGACAATGTTCGGTGTCACGGTGCCCTCGGGCTCTTCAGTGCGACATGACGCGGACATTGCGATCCACTAGGGGCAGATCGACGGCTGCCCCACCTGCATGGTGGGACACCACAAGTCCAAAGAGGATCTCCATCCCCCGGCGCACGACCTCGATATTGCTGCGCGTCGGCGCACCCGTCGTCAGTGCCTGCATGAGGTCCGTGATGATCGCCACCGTGCCGCTGCGTGCCTGCCATGCTGGGAAGGGTAGCTCCTGCCAGTCGTAACGGCTCTGACTCTTTCGCGGCACCCAGTAGGAAGAATCCCCCGAGTTGCGTAGGGTCCCCTCTTCACAGACGATTTCGATGTCGAGGGAGGGCAGATCCGTACACACCAGGCGTCGACCGTCTTCCATATGGACGACGGCGTGGATGATCGACGGGTCATCGGCGATCTCGATGCCCTGCGCTCCGTGCAGAACCTGCAAGTCGCTGCCGTCCCGGCCACGCAGGCGCGCATTGACAGCCACGGGCAGGGGATCCCCCAGCAGATAGAGGGCGGCATCAACGATGTGTGAGTGCGTGTGCAGCGCGCTGCCGGAGGTGGCGCCAATGAGGGCGGCCTTGGGGGCGCCGAGAGCACCTGAATCAAGGAAGGCCCGCGCCGCCTCGAAGCCCGCCCAGTAGCGACGCATGGCGCCATATACGAGGTGGGTGCCGTGCGTGGCACAGGCGCCGACAATCGTGTCGAGTTCGATGGCTGACACACACAGGGCTTTCTCGGCGTATATGCCGCGAACGCCGGCTTCGATGGCGTTGACCAGCGGTTGCGCCCTGGCGTGGGCAGGCGTCGTCACCGAGACGATGTCGAGCCTCTCTGCAGACAGCATTTCTCGATAGTCGGTGTAGCGCCCCGGGACGTGGAAGCGATCACACCACGAGTTGAGCTTGTCGGGCAAAGTCTCAGCCGCCGCCACGAGATCGACGTCGGCCAGGGCGGCGTAGCCATTGGCGTGACCATAGGGTAGAATGAAATCGTTGTGTTGCGTCTGGATCTCGTCGTCGATGGTGCCAGCCATACGGCCACAGCCGATTACACCGGCGCGGAAGCTCATGTCGATTCTCCTGTTGGCGTTGCCGGGAAACTACCCTGATGCGGCGAGCGGGACAACGCCGCCGGCGACGGCAGCAGGCGACTCAGACCGTCCGACGTCGCGCTTCAGCGGACGACGGTGCGGACCTCCAACTGGGCCAGCAGGACAGCACGCAGCTCTGCCAGCACCCGCGCCAGTTCAGCGATTTCCTTTGGCGGCGCCCCATACTCATAGGTCACACGTTTGCTGCCGCTCGCCGTCTCGACCTCGACCCATTCGGCCCCGCCATCGGCGCAATCCGGGCAGCCGATGGTGTCGTCCATCGACTGCATATCCCGCACCTCCGGCAGATTGCTCAGGCGATTCCACAGTGCCGTCTCCACCACCTGCCGGGCGCTGCGTGCGGGATAGGTGTTGGTATTCCAGCCACGTTGCGTCAGGGTTGCACCGGCTGCCGTGAGATGGAGTTCCTGCCAGCAGTAGCCGAGACATTTGCCGAAGGAGGTCCCACCCCGGACCGAACGCAGTTCGTTCACCCCCTCCTGCCGACGGACAAAGGGCAGCACGAGGGACCCATCGGTCGAACTCAGCCACAAGTGATCGGGGTCGTTGACGACCTGCGTCATACGTGGCAGAGCCTGGAGAAAGCGCTCCTCCTGTGGCATCACACCGGCAGGCTCAGCGCACGCCATTTCCGTCGCGACGATTTCGCTGAGGCCCAGGCTGCCATCATCTGCGACGGACCAGTGAGCGCTCCAGGCGTTGCACCCGGCGCTGCCGCGCACGACGCCATCATCGGTGAACAGGGCCGTCAGCAGAGACTCCGGCACGAAACCCGATACCGTCACTGCGTCCCCCTGGACGTCTTCGAAATGCTCCAGTTGCCACAGGATCCCGGTGAATGGTTCCGGCCGCGCTTGTTCGCGGATCAGCTGCCAGAAGTACAGATACGTTTCGTCCCGGCCGTAATCGACGCGTAACTGCTCACCCAGACGCGTGACTTCGTGGGTCGTCTCCAGGGCCAGCATGAATCGCTGCTCCTGCAGCATGACGCCCTCGGGGCTGCTGCAGGCCATACGCGTCGAAACCAGAGGTCCGATCTGTATGTCACCGGTCGCCTCGAGGCGCCAGGCGCCACCGTAACCATTGCAGCCGGCATTGCCATGCACGCTGCCATCCGCCGTGAAGGACAGCGTAACGCTTGTACCATCGAGGGTCGGTGTCAGACTGCTGTCGGCAGCGACAAAGGCGGACAACACCCACTGCTGATCGATGATGTCACTCGTCCACCGCGCCGCCGGTATCGTGTCATCTGCTGCCGACACGCCGACGGGATGGCCGCCACAGGCTGACAGAACTCCCAGGCACAGCGACAGGGCCAGGCACATCGCTCCATGCCCCTCTTCAGCTGCCAAAACGCCAACTCGCAGCGACGCGGAATTCGGTTCCACGGTAGTCTCGACGTCCGCCGACACGCTCCTTGAAACGTGTCATCCAGTTGTAGGACAGTTGTGTCCCCACCGTCATGTGCTTCGTCAGATCCAGATCAAGGCCCCCGCCCAACTGCCAGCCGAAGCTGTTGCTGCTCTTCGACCACTTCTCCTGGCCACCAAACAACACACCCTTCTCCAGCCCTGCAAAGCTGCCCACAGACAGTCCGGCGAACGGTCGCAGGCGCGCATGGCTCCAGGGGAACCAGCGAGTTCCCAGCAGCACGGATGTCAGCCGCACCTGCCGCAGCGTCTTCGGTGCTGCTTCGCCGGTCACCAGATCCTCGTCGACATCACTCGTGAGCGCCCCCCAGGAGAGCGTCGCCTCCCAGTGGCG
>JAQCJA010000588.1 GCA_027593305.1 bacterium | reverse complement strand
GCGACGAGGGCGCCGGCGCCGAGAAGTAGAAAGAACGGATAGTACGGCAGCAGGTAGTGCAGGCTCTCACGGGTCCAGGAACCGATGTAGAGTACGGCGGGCAGGATCGCCGCCAGAGCGATGACATCGATTGCGTGCCGCCGCCGGACGGCCAGAATCACACCGGCCAGCATCCAGCCACCCAGCAGAAATTCTTCCGTTGCCAGGCCGCGTGCAATCCACCACCACGGTGAGGTCTCCTGCAGCGAGAAATCCAGACTTGAGACCTGGTAGCGGGCAACACCAAGGTACTTGTCGTATGCCAGCACGAGGTAGGGCGAGGCCAGCGCGCATGTGCCCAACGACACGGCCCCCGCCACCCACAACCGTATCCCAAGCAACGACCGGCGCAGTCGGTAGTGACAACCATTGGCGGCGACGACTGCCAGGGCGCACAGAGCGCCGTTGTACTTCGTGGCCAGCAACAACCCGACGGTGACGCCGGCGCACAGATAGTCACGCCATCGCCCACGTTCAGCGATGCACCAGGCCGCCCACAGTACCCCTGCGCCGAACAGGCTGGCCAGACTGTCGGGCAATGCAAAGTGTGCATGGCGCACAGGGATGACGGCGAAAGCACTCATGGCTGCCGCCGTCCAGCCGAGGGTCGGACCGTCGATCCGCCGACCCAGGTGATAGAGCACGCCTACGACCCCGGTGGACGCTGCTGCACTGAGGATACGACCGAGCACCGCGGACCACGCCGGGTCCACGTAGGAGACGAAGGCGATACTCTCGATCAGCCCCCCGCCATCCGGCAGATCGAGCAGGCCCATCGCAGCTGTCGCCCAGATGCCGCAGGCCACGAGGTAGGAATAGAGTGCCGGGTAGGTGAATTCCGTTGGTTCCAGTGACGCGGAGCGGAAGAAATTCCAGATGCTTGCAGCAACGCCGACTTCGTCGACGTGGCCATAGAAATCGGGATAGCCCTGCAGCAGGCCCCACAGCCGCAACACGAACGCTACTGCAAGCAAGACCCCAACAGCGAACACGGCTGGTTCCCGCCTAACGAATGTGGCGGAAGATCGTCAACAGGATCTTCCAACCTGCGCGCAACGATCCGAGCAGCGTCCCGGTAACTTTTGACGCCCCGGCGTGGCGTCGGCGGTATCGCACCGGCACCTCGATCCCGCGCAAGCCATGGCGTGCTGCCTTGACCTGCATCTCCACCGTCCAGCCGAAGTCCCGATCCACCATGCCAATCTTGATGAGTGCATCACGACGGATCGCCCGGAACGGACCCAGATCCGTGTAGCGGACCCCATACAATTGACGCATCAGGAAGGTTGCCAGAGCATTCCCGAAGCGGGCCTGGGGCAACAGAGCCCCTGGTTCCCGCTCCCCCAGAACACGTGAGCCGATAACCAGGTCGGCAACACCACGACGCAGAGGCTCCACGAGATCGACCATCTCTTCGGGGTGATCGCTGTAATCCCCGTCGAGGAATACGACGATGTCGGCGTCCTCCGGCAGTGCGGCGATCCCCGCCAGACAGGCTTGACCGTAGCCACGGCGTGGTTCGAGCACGACACGCGCCCCCGACGCTGCCGCCCGGGTCGGCGTGGCATCTTCGGAGCCATTGTCGACAACGATGACTTCGTCAACAAAATCGGGAATGTCGGCCAGGACGCGTACAATGGCGTCCTCCTCATTGAGGGCGGGAATGATCACTACAACCCGGCCGGAGCCAGCCAGGTTGGAGCCAGCCAGGTTGGGGCGGGCGGGGATGCTCAGAGGTGGGCCTGCAGCCATTCCAGCATGAGTCGCAGGGTCTCCGGCGAATCCAGCAACGCCAGTCCGTGCTTCGATACACCAGTAAATATCTGCAGGCTCGGGTCCACAGTTATGGATGCCAGAGCGCTGGAAAACCCGGCGTAACTGAGGCTCTGCGTCGCACTGAGCGACACCTGGTCGGTTTCACCAACGACGTAGAGCATGCTGTGAGGAGCAAACGGGACAATGCCGCCACCCACCACAAGCGGCTGCAGTTCCTGATCCCAGAACCCGGGCGAAAGGGCGATGCCGGCCTGCAGATCGTCGGGGAAGGCCCCCATGCTCACATAAGCGATATTGCCACCGATCCCATTGCCGATCACACCGATGCGCGCGTTGTCCGTCGACCCCTGCGTACGCAGCCAGGTGATGGCGGCACGGACCTCAAGATGCATGGCCTCAAGATCCGTGACGAGAAGCACGTTCTGGGCACGCCCGTCGGCCGGCAGACCGCTCCCGCCATGCCCGCGCAGATCCAGAGCAAGAACGTTGTAGCCACTTTCGAGTAACGCCTCAAACACCCGGGAGGAAAGCCACTCCTGCCTTGCCGCAGCGACGCCGACTTCATGTACCAGGATGACGGCGGGATGCGAGCCTGTGGATGCTACCTTTCCGTACGAGGCTGAAACAAAGACTCCGTCCACCGTACTGAAGACCAGGGACTCAACATTGTAGACACGTCCCGGACCTGTGGGAAAATCAGGGCCGCTGACATTGACATCGTTGCTGTCATCTGCACAGCCAGCGACGAAAGCGAGGGCCACCAGTGGCATCCAGGAGCGCAAGGCGCGGGACAGGGCAGGCTGCATCAAAGAGGATACTCCGCGTGGGTGGACCCGGTCGGCGCACCGTCGCCGGTCCCTTGACGGGCGCCGCTGATCATGCGCCCTTAGTTGGGTTGACGCCCCAACATACCCGCGGGATTTCCGAGTGTCAACGCGCCCCCCACGAAGAACTGCCTGTCGCACGATGATCGAAGTCGACTCTCTGGAGTATGTGCATGGCCCCGGCATTGCCGCCCTCAGAAACCTGAGTGTGAATCTTGAGCCCGGGGGCTGGACGGCTCTGATAGGTCCCAACGGCTCGGGCAAAACAACGCTGGCTCGCTGCCTCAATGGCCTGCTGATGCCGACGGCCGGGACCGTCCGCATCGATGGCATCACCCTGACGCAGGACGCCCTGCCGGAGATCCGCAGGCGTGTCGGCATGGTCTTTCAGAACCCCGACGACCAGGTTGTGGCACCCACGGTGGAGACGGACATCGCCTTCGGCATGGA
>JAQCJA010000587.1 GCA_027593305.1 bacterium | reverse complement strand
CAACCTCTCGATTCGTTGTTTCGACTGCCGGGGTTCGGGAGCCCCCGAACCATCGGGTAGTCTCGCCATCGATGCCGACGGAGATATCCGCGAACGTTTCCAGGCCGGACCGGATGGCACACCACAGATCGGACAGTACCTCCAGCTGCAGAGGTCGGGAGATGTGCTCCTCGTCGGGGCGGTTGGCGCGACCCGATCGGCGCTGACGGCCGTCAGCGTGGATCCGGCCGGGCAGCCTCACATCACCGATACGATGACGCTGGAGACCTACGACTATCCGGCGCAGATCTGGCAGGATGAGTTTTTCTACACCCGGGACAATTTCCTCGGAAAACATGCCATCAGCGTCGAGACGGAACCGGGCTTCGCCTATCTTGGATGGCACGGCGGCCTGCGTGTCATCGCCGTATCACCGGCAGGTGGTCTGACGCAGGTGGGAGCCATGGATACCGGGGATGAGGTCGAACACATGCGCTTCGGTGGGCGACAGGTGCAACTCCACAAAGACACGCTCTGGCTGGGTCGCACGTGGCCGAAGGAAACCATCGAAATCGATGTGAGCACGCCATCGGCCCCCCGCCTCGTCGCCGTGCATGAAGCCAACATCCGGCAGGCTGGTCCCCGCGCTGAAGGCTTCTACTACCGAAGCTATCGGGGTGTGCCGCTCTTCGATGTGGACGACCCGTGGCCACGAGTCGTGCCAACCCTGACGTTGCCCCGCAAGGGGGGACGCTGGGGCACGACCGCGGTGGAGCTGCGTGATGGCCGGGCCTATGCGCTCATGGATGATCAGTTCGCCGTATTCACCCTCCCGGTGCGTGACTGAGTCAACAGCCGACTCTTGTCATCACACAGGGACTCACACCATACTACTGCCCGAGAGCCACGTCATCCTCTTTCTGGAGCAGCAGCATGAGTTGGCAGGAGTCCATCGACCTGGCGCGGCAGGTTGGGCTGGATGTGCTGCAGCCCACGGCAGCGCAACTGGAGCACGGGCTGAAGCTGCACCGGGACTGCCTCGTAGCCGAATCGTACAGCCTCGGCGTCCTTGCGCCGCTCGATGGTGACGCCATGGCGCGCGCCATGGACGCGGGGGCAGCCGACAGCGAGCTGCAGATGCTCAGCGAAAGCATGCGCATGACGCGCTGGGCATACAGCGCTGACCTGCGCGCGGAGTATCAGGCAGCCTGGGAGGCATCGGGTGTGGATTGTGCCTTCCAGAACGCAGGCGAAGAGGGCAACGACGCCCTGCGCATGCTGGGGCGGCTGGCACACTACACACATCTCACCGATCACATGCGGGACTTCGTCACCCGGGCGGCCTTCCCCGACGATATTGAGCGGGCCCGGGCCGCGGGGCGCCGCAGCATCGTGCAGACCTGCAATGGCATCCCGCTTGCCGGCGAGGGTCTGACGATGGCCGCAGAGCTGCGCTACGTGCGCCTGTTCTTCGAACTCGGCTGCCGCATGATGCACCTGACGTACAACCGACGCAATCTGATCGGCGACGGTTGCGCCGAGCCCGGTGACGCCGGCCTGAGTGATTTCGGCCGTGCCGCCGTGGCCGAGCTGAATCGTCAGGGCGTCATCATCGATGTCGCCCATTCCGGCTGGCAGACATGCCTGGAGACGGCGCGAGCCTCTTCGGTGCCCATCGTCTCCAGTCACGCCACCTGTGATGCGCTGAATCATCACCATCGAGCCAAACCCGACGATCTCATGAAGGCCATCGCCGCCACGGGTGGCACGGTGGGTATCACCAACGTGCCCGCATTTCTGGGGGGCACGGCCTGCATCGATGCGATGCTCGATCATCTGGATCATGCGATCCGTGTCGTTGGCGCCGAACACGTGACGATCGGGACCGATCGTCCCTACATCAGCGTGCGTGCCGCGGAAGAGGCAGCCAGGATCCCTGCGGGTCATCGCCAGCGCACCCGGTGGGAAGCCCTGTGGTGGGAGAATGATCCCGTGCAGCAGAGCCGGTGGAAACAGGAGCGTATGATGCAGAGTACGACGTGGACCAACTGGCCCCTGTTCACGGTGGGGCTCGTCCAGCGCGGTCACAGCGATGACGACATTCGAGCCATCATTGGCGGCAACATTCTGCGTGTGGCACGGGATGCCTGCGCCGCCCGGGAGATCTGAGCCGATGCGAAACAGCGTCGTCGTGCTGCTTGTTACGCTTTGCGTGGCGGCCGTCGCCGCCCAGGGGGATGGGGAACGCCTAGCCTTTGCCGATCCGGAGCGTTTTGCCGAGGCCATCGCCGCCTTTGAAGCAGCAGATGCGCAGATGCCACCACCGACGGGCGCCATTGTCTGCACCGGCAGTTCCAGTATGCGTGGCTGGCACCAGCGCCTGGCGACGGACCTGGCACCGCTGACCGTGATCCCCCGTGGCTTTGGCGGCAGCAACTACTACGACCTGCTGCATTACGCCGACCGCGTCGTGCTCGCCTATCAACCGCGGGCGGTGCTGCTCTACGAGGGTGACAACGACGTGGCTGCCGGCATTCCGGCGGCGCAGATCCATGAGACGTTTCTGGCTCTTGTCGCCCGCCTCCGTGGCCGCCTGCCAGAACTTCGCCTCTACGTAATCGGTGCCAAACCGAGCATCGCTCGCTGGCAGAAGTGGCCGCAGATGGTCGAGGCCAATGGTCTCGTGCGCGCCGCCTGCGAAGCCGACCCCGCCATGACCTACATCGATGTCTCCCCCGGTATGCTGCAGGACGACGGCCTGCCTCGACCCGAGATATTCGTCGCCGACAATCTGCACATGAACGATGCCGGCTACGATGCCTGGGCGGCGGCCGTGGCGCCGATCCTGCTGGCAGCGGAGGAGGCGTACGAAACCCAGGTGCACAGCGATCATGAGTGACGACTACGAACGAGGGCTGGCTCAGTTCCGCGCTATGGTTGGTGCGGACCGCATGGATGCCCTCGCGGCGCGTTTTGCCGCGGTCTGTCCGGATTTCGAGCGGGAAGTCGTGGCCGTCGTCGGCGGTCGCATCTGGACGCGGGACGGCATTGATCTGAAGACGCGATCCCTGTGCAGCATCTGTGTGCTGGCAGCCCTGGGGCGTACGAACGCCCTGA
>JAQCJA010000586.1 GCA_027593305.1 bacterium | reverse complement strand
CGTCGCCGCAAGTGGTCGCGGCGCGGTTGGTGCGCGGCTCACAGGAGGGCTGGTTCCTCGAGGCAGACTTTGTTGATGAGGACGACGAGCGGCTGGCAACAGAGATCGCCGATGCCGCCTCTGGCAGAATCGTGCAGCAATCCTCGGTCGTTGTTGGTGCGGGGCCATTTACCTGGGCGCTGCCGGCGGACAGTTCGGTGGCGGACAGTTCGGTGGTGGTCTGGTCGCTTCGGGTTCGTGATGCCGTCGGCAATGAAGGCAGACAGACCCTCGCTGTGCCACATCTGACAGAAGATGCAGAGCCCTTCGGTCTCGATCTGAGCCCAACATTCGGGGCGCGTCACGTCCTGCTGCAGGTTACATCCCCTCGGTCCCTGCAACGGCCGCCGCAGGTGGCTTTTCTCGGACAGTCACAGCGAATGCAGGAGGAAGGGCCGGGGATCTATCGTGCGACGCTGTTGCTGGCGGATGTCGACGCGGATGACGTCGTCATCGAGTGCACGGCACTTGCAGCCGACGGGGGCCGAGGCCATGGCACAATGACGCTTTCGGGTCGGCCCGCTCGTCCCGGGCTGGCGCAGGTGATCGAATTGCTGCAGGGCAAGGCGGCTCTGCACATGGCGGCCGGTTCCGCCTTTGAGGTCATCTATCCGCAGGCCGAATCCCTCATGCCTGAAGCATCCGAAGAGCTGGTCGCGGCAGGCGCGGGCTGCATGCTGGGTCCTGCGGACGCTGCCTTCGACGAGTGGGCGCGGATCTCGCTGCAGGTTGATGGCCCGCTCAATCAGGTCGGCGTGTACGCCGACGATGGGGCCGGTCGCTGGGTGTTCATCGGCGCCGATGCGGATGGCGCCGATCGAGTGAGTGCAAAGATCCGGGCCTTTGGCCGCTTTGCGCCCATGAAGGATGAGACGCCGCCCATGATCTCCCACGTGCTGCCCGAGTCGGGTAGCGTCGTGAATGCGGATGTTGAGTTTTCAGCGGAGGTGACCGACAACGGTGCCGGAATCATGCAGGAACAGGATGTCATCCTCGAACTGGACGGCGTGCTCCTGATTGCCGAATACGACCCTGAGGCGGATCGGGTCACGGCCACAGCAGATCTGCCGCTGACACCGGGCGCCCATCACCTGGCGGTCACAGTCCGCGACGCCGTTGGCAACGAGAGCGTGGCAACAGCGGACTTTATCAGCCGCTAAACGTTGTCCTGGTCGTCAAGGTCTGGCTTGCCGCTGAGCAGCGGGCGCAGGTGCTCGGTCATGACGGCGAAAGCCTCTTGGGGCGTATCACAACGGTGGAACAACTTCAGGTCCTCGGGACTGATGGTGCCCCAGCGCAGCAGCGCGTCAAAATCGATGACTTCATCCCAGAATTCGGTGCCATAGACGATGATCGGCATGGGCTGGCTGCGGCCGGTCTGGATCAGCGTCAGGACCTCGGCCAGTTCGTCGAGGGTACCGAAGCCGCCGGGAAAAGCGACGATGCCCACGGCCATCTTTACGAACCACAGTTTGCGCATGAAGAAGTAGTGGAATTCGACGTTGAGTTCATCGGTGATGTAGGGATTCGGATCCTGTTCGTGGGGCAGGCTGATGTTGAGTCCCACCGAACGGGCGCCCGCCTCGTGGGCGCCGCGGTTGCAGGCTTCCATGATTCCGGGGCCGCCGCCGGAGCACAGGACGAAACTCTCCCGCTGGGCAGAGCACAGTTCCAACGCCCACTCGCTCAGCATGCGCGCCAGAATGCGGGCATCCTCGTAGTAGTGGGCCAGGCGCAGCTGGTTGTCCAGCCACGCAAGTTGCTCGGGGTCGGCGTTCCGCTCTCTGGCGGCGGCCATTTCTTCGCGGACGTGGGCCTCGCTGTTGTTGCGAGCGGAGCCGAAGAAGACCACGGTCTTGTCGACGCCCTCGCGCTCGAAGCGGTATTCGGGCTCCAGGTACTCCGACAGAATCCGCACCGTCCGCGCCCGCGGTCCCGTGAGGAAGTCGATATCACGGTAGGCCTTGACGGGCCGCCGCCGCCCACCGGCGCCGGATGTCATACGAGGCGCTCCAGCAGGCTGCGGCAGATGCCGCGCATGGCGATGCTCGCAGGCGCCTGCGGTCGCGACAGAAAAGCGGGGGTGCCATCGTCGGCGCCCGTGCGCAAGTTGATGTCGAGGGGGATTGTACCAAGGAAGGGAATGCCGAGGGTCCCTGCGGCAGCGGCACCGCCGCCGTGACCGAAGGGGTAACTCTGTTTGTCACAGCCATCACAGACGAAGCTGGACATGTTCTCGATGAGGCCGAGAATGGGAACCTCGGACTGGCGGAACATCTGCACACCGCGGCCCACGTCCTCCAGGGCCAGCGTCGACGGCGTGGTGACGATGACGGCACCCGTCAGGGGTGCCATCTGGGTCAGCGTCAGTTGCACATCGCCGGTGCCGGGCGGCAGATCCAGGAGCAATACGTCGAGATCACCCCATGCCACCGAGAACAGGAACTGGGAGACCATTTTTGCCAGCATCGGACCGCGCCAGATCACCGGAACGCCAGGTTCCACCAGCAGTCCCATGGAGATCAGGGACAGGCCATGGGCCTCGACGGGGCGAATCGACTGTGTTCCGGGAATCACCTCGGGCCGCTCCGACACGCCCATCATGCCGGGTATGTTGGGCCCATAGATGTCGGTGTCCATCAGGCCGACGCTGAGTCCCTGCGCGGCAAGGGCGACGGCCAGATTGACACTCATCGTTGACTTGCCCACGCCGCCCTTGCCACTCGACACGGCGACGGTTTGTTTCACACCAGGGATGGCCTGCCGTTCGTGGGTCTGTACCTGGGTCAACGAGAATCCTCTCTCTTGTCATTGGCAAAGCACTGGACGTTATGATCGAACGGTTCAATATCCCTTTGCGTGCAGCAACGGGCAAGGTGCGCTCGCCAGGCAGGCAGTGGCTCTGGCTGCTGACCATCGCCCTGAGTTCCTGTACCAGCGTGTCGCAGATGCAGGAGCGCTACGCGGCGGGCGACGAAACACAACTGGAGAAGATCACCACCATCGCTCTGCGCCAGGACTACCCGTACGCGACGCGGCGCACGGCGGCTCGGGCCCTTGGCGAGATCG
>JAQCJA010000585.1 GCA_027593305.1 bacterium | reverse complement strand
CCTTTTTTGACCCTATGCGTCCCTACGCGTGAATAATCCGGGCTAGTGCCGTGTCTCGGAACAATTCGCGTATTCCACCACTATGCAGCACTCGCGCGCCTTGCGATCCGGGCGCCTGAGCCCTGCGGGCTCATACGCCCGAATTCTGCCAGGCCGTTTCCGAGACACGGCACTGGCAGTCTGAACGCTGCGCGGGGTTGCGTCCCCAATGCAGTCGCGTCGATCTTAGGTCAGAGAGGATTGATGAATTATGCGAAATGTGATTGGGGTCATTCTTGGTGGGGGGCAGGGCATGCGGCTCTTTCCACTCACCCAGTTCCGTTCCAAGCCGGCTGTGCCGATTGGTGGCAAGTACCGGCTGATCGATATTCCCATCAGCAACTGCATTCACTCGGATGTGGACAAGATTTTTGTGCTGACGCAGTTCAACTCGGCATCCCTCAACCGGCACGTTTCCGCCACCTATCGCTTCGACAGTTTTTCCGGTGGTTTCGTCGAGATTCTCGCGGCGGAACAGACCATGGAAGCGACCGATTGGTATCAGGGTACGGCGGACGCGGTGCGCAAGCAGCTGCGCCGCATTCACTCACGGCACGGCCATGAAGTCCTGATCCTTTCGGGGGACCACCTCTACCGGATGGATTACCGGGGCTTCGTTGCTGAGCACCGCCAGCGGCAGGCCGATGTCTCGATCGCGGTCAAGCCCGTTCGGCGCGAGGAGGCATCAGGTCTCGGTATTCTCAAGGTGGATGCCGACGGGCGTATCATCACCTTTTGCGAGAAGCCCACGACCGACGCCCAACTTGATGATCTGGAGCTTGCCGTCGCGCCTGGTGAGGATCCGGAGGCAAGGTATCTGGCCTCCATGGGGATCTACATCTTTGAGCCGCAGGTTCTGACGAGCCTGCTGGTGGGTCATGAGCAGTCGGATTTCGGTAAGCACATCATTCCGGCTGCCATCGAGAAGCTCAATGTCTTCGCCCACACTTTCGATGGCTACTGGGCCGACATCGGCACGATGGGCTCCTTCTACAAGGCCAGTCTGGCCCTGACCGACGCGGAGCCGCAGTTCTCCTTCCACAAGCCCAATGCTCCCATCTATACGCATCAACGCTTCCTCGCCGGTTCCCGTCTGCTGGGCTGTCGCATCGATCATTGCATCATCGCCGAGGGCTGCACGCTCGTCGATGCCGAGGTCGAAAAATCGGTAATCGGCGTGCGCACGATTATGGGTGCGGGTGTTCGCGTCTACCAGTCCATCATCATGGGTGCGGATGTGTACGAGTCCAAGGCTGACAAGTTGCGCAATCAGGAACGGGGTGTGCCCAACATCGGCATCGGCGCGGGAAGCATCATCCATCGGGCGATCATTGACAAGAATGCCCGCATCGGCAAGGGTGTCATCATCAGCAATGATGCACGCATCGACGAAGCTGACGGGGATGGTTTCCACATTCGTGAGGGTATTGTTGTCGTACCCAAGGATGCCATCATTGCCGACGGCATGCGGATCTGAGCGACCCAGGCGCGTGACCGTGAATGGGCACAGAAGGTTCCCGTACTTCGGGCTCGCCGCATTGCTCACGGCCTGTCTCTGGGCATGCTCGGATGTCGCGAAGCCGCAGATACCGGATGGCCCCATGCCCGCCGCGACACTGGCTGCAGCCGTCGAGCGGGGGCAACAACTCTACAGGAAACATGGGTGCAGTGCCTGTCACGGCCCGCAGGGGCATGGTGATGGTAGCATCGCGCAATCCCTGCAGCCGCAGCCACGTGATTTTCGGCAACCTGACGATTTCCGCTTCGGCTACGGGATCGAGCAGATCGCCAACACAATTCGTGATGGCGTCGCCGGGGATCGGCGTGTCATGCCCGGATACGACTACCTCTCCGTGTCGGATCGTCGAGCTCTGGCTCTGCTGATCCGCTCTCTGGCTGAGGGTCAGGCCACCACAAAGTAAAACGGGTGGTCGTTGACATATGCGATACAGGAGACGAGTCAGTGAGAGTCCGGACCGGGATGTGTGGTGTGCTCGTGGCGCTTCTGGCACTGGCTGCAAGCTCGGTGCCGGCACATCAGGTGCATACGAGCTACTCAACGTTGGCCCTGTCGGGTGGAGCAGCGGCGCTTGTTCTTGCCATAGACGAAGGCGACCTCTATCTGCTGTTCCCACACCTCGACACCAATGGCGACGGGGCCTTGTGGGCTGAAGAGGTCCTTGCCGGCGCCGCCTCGGCACAGCAGTGGTTGGGCGAGCGGGTATCTGTGCGCGCCGATGGCGAGGACCTGGCGTTACAGGAGCAACATCCTCGCATCGAAAGTGATGCCGACGGCAATCTCTTCATGCGGGCGTCGTACCAACTGACTCTGCCTGCGGATCCGGCGCTGCTGCAGGTCGACTACACCGCGCTGCTGCAGCCGCCATTGCTCGCCGTACACCGAAACCTGTTGAAGCTGACCATCCCGGGGCGGGTGGAAGCACTGGTTGTTCTGTCAGCCGAGCAGCCCCTCCACGAGGTCCGCCTGCGTGAGGAAGCGGCCAGCATCTGGTCCCAGTTGGGCGGCTTCGTCTGGCTCGGAGTGGAACACATCTGGATCGGTTACGATCACATCATGTTCCTGCTGGCGTTGATCATCATCGGCTCGCGCCTTGGGCCCCTGATAAAGATCGTCACAGCTTTCACCGTGGCCCACAGCATCACCCTCATCCTGGCCACGTTCGAGTTGGTCGCGCTGCCCTCCAGGCTTGTCGAAGCCGGGATCGCTGTCAGTATCATCTACGTGGCGGCGGAGAACTTCTGGCTGCGTGACGCCCGCCATCGATGGATGCTGACTTTTGGCTTCGGCTTCATACACGGCTTCGGCTTCGCCAGTGTGCTGCGCGACCTTGGTCTGCCACGGGAGGGGCTGATCGCCTCGCTGCTGGGCTTCAATGTTGGCGTGGAGGTCGGACAGATCGTCATCGTCGCCGCCGTTTTTCCTGCCATCCTGTGGATATCCCGGCAGAGCTTTCACGAACGGGCGGTACAGGTCCTCTCCGGAGCGATTCTGCTGTTCGGGCTGGGGTGGTTGGTGGAACGCGTCTTTGATCTGTCCTTCATGCCCATCT
>JAQCJA010000584.1 GCA_027593305.1 bacterium | reverse complement strand
GTGCAACTGGAACACTTCGCTCAGGCGGCCTCGGTCTACGAGGCGGCCCTGGCGCTGGACGGCAACAACGGTGCTGTGTGGAACAATCTCGGCGAAGTCCACATGCAACGGCACGACTATGTCAGCGCCGAAGGGGCCTTCCGGCGGGCGGCTCAGTTGTTGCCGGACAACCACGAGCCCGGCAACAACCTGGGCAACGCCCTCGACGCCCAGGGGGCGGGCCGTCGACTGGAGGCGATAAGCGCCTATCGTGATGCCCTGAAGTTGGCGCCGGATGGGGCTGCACGGGGCGCGATCTACGCCAACCTGGGTGAGACCCTGCGACGCAGCCGCGACTTCTCGAGGGCGGCAGCCGTGCTGGACTCATCGTTGCACCTGGCGCCCACGGCCATGGCCTGTGACTACCGCGGTCGCGTGGCGTATGACATGGGGGACATGGCTGCGGCACAAGCCTTCTGGCAGCGGGCGGTGGGCCTCGATGCAACGCGTGGAACGGCGTGGTCCGGTCTGGGGGAGGTGTGGCTGGCAGCGGGGGATCTTGAGGGTGCCGAACAGGCCCTGCGGCAGGCCGTCAGCAGCGGCGGGGGAACGCGGGCGTGGCTGAGTCTGGCCCGTTGTCTGGAGGCGCGCGCCTCGATTCCGGCGGCGCTTGAAGCCTATGAACAGTTGATCCGCTTCGGGCAGGCCGGTGATCCGCGGGTCGCGGCGGCGCAGCAGCGGCTGCTGGAACTGGCGCAGGCGCAATGACGACATCCCTGCGCACGGCGATGGCCCTGTCGGCACTGGTGCTGCTGACGTACGCCAACTCGCTGGGTGGATCTTTCCACTACGACGATTTCCATTCCCTCGTCGGCAACCCCGCCGTCCGTGAGTTGGCGAACATCCCCGCTTTCTTCCACGATCCGCGGCTGTTCTCGGTGGATGCGGACAAGTCCATGTATCGATCCCTGCTGCTGGTGACCTACGCCCTGCAGCATGCCGTGCACGGCTACCAGGCATCGGGTTTCATCGCCGGCAACATCCTGATCCATCTCGGCTGCGTGCTGCTGCTGTGGCGACTGGTTCTGCGTCTGGCGCCAACCCTGTCATCGGCGACGGTCCCTATCGCTGCCGCCCTGTTTGCTGTGCACCCGGTGATGGGTGAGCCGGTCAACTACGTCAGCAGTCGCTCCGAAAGCCTGGCGGCCCTGTGCATCCTCGGGGCGTTGCTGCTGCATGTCCGGACCCGCCAGGATCGTCGCTGGTGGGGGGGATCGCTGGCCCTGTTGCTGGCTGGTCTGCTGACCAAGGCGACGGCGGCGGCGCTGCCGCTGCTCATCGCAGCCGGCGAGTTGTCCGGCGTTGTGCGCGGCCGGCAGGACTGGCGGTCGATCGGTCGACGCGTGGCACCGTATAGCGTCGTGCTCGCTGGCTACGTCCTGTGGCTGTCCAGCCGCCAGTTGCTGCCCGATGATCGCGCCGAACCGGTGCGCAGTCTGGGTACACAACTGGCGACGCAGCTGAAGGCGGTGGCGTGGTACGTGCACTTGCTGAGTCTGCCCGTCCATCAGAGCGTGGATCCTGCTTTCACCGAGGGTGCGTGGTCGACGGCGGTTGTCTGGCTTGGTGCGGCGCTGCTCGTGTCTGTCCTGCTGTTGTTGCTCCGCCGGGCCAGCACGCAGACACGCTGGTGGTTGTTGTGGCCCTTGCTCGTGGCGCTCCCCGCCAGTGCAGTACCACTTAACGTGCTGGTCAACGAGCATCGGATCTACCTTGCGGCGGCGGGTCTGTGTGTGCCTTTCGCCCGCCTGGCGAAGCTGCCCGGCACTGGATGGCGGCGTCACTGGCCGGCGCTGGCGCTGGTTGTGCTGCTGGCGACACTCAGCGTTCAGCGCAATGCAGTGTGGGCGTCGGAGAAGTCTCTGTGGAGTGATGCCGTCGCCCATGGGCCACACGGGGCCAGAGGGCGCGTGCATCTGGGTAACGCGCTGCGTCAGGAAGGCGCCCTCGCCGCAGCGGGGCAGCAATTCGAGCAGGCCCTGCGTGCGGAGCAGAACAACCTGGCGGCACACACGAATCTGGCCAGCATCTACTACGAGCAGGCCGTCAACAACGGTGGGCAGCGGGAGGCACTGCTTGCTGCTGCGGAGCAACACTACCAGCATGTGTTGCGGCTGCACGCCGAGTATCGAGAGGCGTTGACCAATCTGGGCAATGTCTACCGTCTGCGCGGCAATGATGCGGAGGCGGCCCAGTACTACCAGCGGGCTGCTGCCGCCCATCCCGAGCACCCGGACGCCTGGGCAAATCTGGCGGATCTTGCCTTCGAGTTGCAGGCCTATGGGCAGGCGTCGGCGGCCCTGCAGCGGGTCGTAGCACTTGAACCGACACAGGCGGAAGGGTTTCGGCGTCTGGGTGATGCCCTGGCCCGGGGTGGTGATCTGGCCGGTGCCAGTGACGCCTACGAGCGCGCCTGTCGTCTGGATCCCTCGGCGCTGGGTGCCTGTTACAATCTGGCCGAGGTCCTGCGCGTTCGCGGGGATACGGCGGCCGCCGCCGGCGACACAGAGCCATCCAGGCAACTGTGGACCCGCGCGTTGAGCGCCTATCGCCACGTCCTGCAACAGGCGGGGGACTACCGTCTGGCGCGCCAGCAGGAGGCGGCACTGAACCAGCGTCTGGCGGGGGTTGGATCACGATGAAGCAACTGTCCTGGTCGGGGATCCCTGCCGTTGTGGTCATCGCCGTCGCCGTGGTGGCAACCTTTGCCAACGTCTTCGGCAATTCCTGGCACTACGATGATCTGCACGCGATCACGCAGAATCCACATCTGCAGAGCCTGCAGGATCCCCTGCGCTTTCTGCTGGACCCGACGCAGTTCTCCCGCGATGCCGACAAGGCGATGTTCCGCCCGCTGTTGCTGATAAGTTTTGCTCTCAACTTCGCCTGGTCCGGGCTGCAGACCTGGTCCTGGCACCTGGTCAACCTGGGGCTGCACCTGGCCTGTACTCTGGTGCTGTGGCAGATCCTGCGAGACCTGGGACGCAGTTCGGCTCAGGCTCTCTGGGGGGCGTTGCTCTTCGCCCTGCAGCCGCTGGCGACAGAGCCGGTGAACTACATCAGCAGCCGTTCGGAGTCGCT
>JAQCJA010000583.1 GCA_027593305.1 bacterium | reverse complement strand
TCAAACAACCTGGTGCGGCTCGCGATGTCCACGAGCGCCTCGCAGACGCGGCCAAGGTGCACGAAGTGACGGGTGTCTGCCGCCCCGTGGCCCTCCACATTCCCTGGGACAAGGTCGAGGACTACGAGGCGCTGAAGGCCGAAGCTGCGGACCTCGGCGTGGAAATCGGTGCCATCAATCCCAACGTTTTCCAGGATGCCGAATACCAGTTCGGTTCTTTCGGTCACCGCGACCCGGCCGTTCGACAGAAGGCTCTCGAGCACATGGAGGATTGTGCCAGGATCATGAGAGCCACCGGTTCAAAGGTCATGTCACTGTGGTTTGCTGACGGCACGAACTACGCTGGGCAGGCGGACCTGATGCAGCGCAAGCACTTCTTCGAGGAGTGCCTGCAGAAAACACACGACATGCTGCCCGATGACGCTCGAATGCTCATCGAGTACAAGTTCTTCGAACCGGGGTTCTATCACACGGACATCGCTGACTGGGGAATGGCACAACACTACTCGCGCAAAGCTGGAGAACGCGCACAGGTCCTGGTCGATCTCGGGCATCATGCGCAAGGCGTCAACATCGAGCACATCGTCGCCTTCCTTCTCGACGAGCAATGTCTTGGTGGATTCCACTTCAATAACCGGAAATACGCCGATGATGATCTCACGACCGGTTCCGTCAACCTCTATGAGGTCTTCCTCATTTACCACGAAATCGAGACTGCGGTTGTTCGCGGGCTGGGCGGGAATATCGCATACATGATTGACCAGAGCCACATCGTCAAGCCCAAGGTTGAGGCGATGATCCAGTCGGTACTCAATATCCAGACAGCCTTCGCCCGCGCTCTGCTGGTCGACCACGCCGCCCTGGCTGAGGCACAGGCCGAGGCAGACACCGTGATGGCTGAGGAGGTCCTGCGAGACGCCTGGGACACAGATGTCCGCCCGTTGCTGGCCCACGTTCGGACCCGGATCGGTGCCGCCGCCGACCCCCTCGCTGCTTACCGTTCCAGCGGCTACTTCGAACGCATCGCGCAGGATCGACAGGGCGTGCTCGCGGGCGCCGCCAGTTGGGGCTAGTCCCACCAGCGAACATGACCATGAAAACCAACTCGTCACGAGGTCGGTGCCGAAGGGCCCTTATCACTTGCCTGTTGGCCCTGGCAGTGGCACCGTCCATGGCACAGGAGGCCCCGGGCCCCGGCATCTTTGCTCTGCAGACAATGCTGCTCGACAAATCCCCTGAGATTCGCATCAAGGCGGCAGAAGGCCTGGGGCGTGTTGGTGGACGCAGGTCCGTCTTGATTCTGCGTAAAGGTCTGTCTGACAAGACAGTAGAAGTGCGAGTCGCAGTTGTTGAGGCTCTGGGATTCGTCGGCGGACGCCTTGCGCTGACTGTGCTCTCCGAGGCACTGAAAGACCGAGACCCCGAAGTCAGAATCCGCGCCGTCGAGGCTCTCCGCGATGCCGGTACTGTGAGTGCAATCCCCATTATCCAGAAAGCGTTTGGTGACAAGCAGGCGAGCGTCCGCCTGCGAGCAGCTCTCATGCTGCGGAAGATCGGCCATCGCAGTGGTGTGCCCGTTCTCGGGCGGGCGTTGTTAGCTGATCGGGATGAAGCGGTCAGGGCCGCCTGCGCTGAGTATATGGGGACCCTCGGTGTCAAGGATCCCAGATCTGTCGGCATCCTCTCCAAGGTTCTGGCAGACGACAAGTCGCCGACGGTCCGCATCCGGGCCGTAGAAGCGCTCGGCTTCGTGCAAATGCCACAAGCCATACCTGCCCTGGAAACGGCCCTGATGGACCGTGATGCCGGTGTGCGCATAAGGGCCACGGAAGTAATGGGCCACGTTCTGGCGAGGGATTTCGAATGACCCAGCAGTTCCGTCCACCATCCCCAAAATAACCGTTGACAGATCCGCCAACCTCGCGCATCTTTGATTCTTGCGTTCAGCGAGGGTAGCCGCTGAACGAACCTGTAGTCCCTGATCTTTGATAATCGAATAACGCGCGTAAGGTCCCTGAAAATCTATGGGACGCGTCCGGGCAGGAAGACTCATTCCTGGCTGGGCTTGTCGTCTTTCAATACGCCGCACCTGTGTGGTGAATTGGAAGGCTCGTAGTGCAATTAAGAAGATAACTCGGGAGTCGACATCACTTAAGTGATGACGCAGTACCGAGCAAAGCCACAAACTTTTCTTCTTCACACGGAGAGTTTGATCCTGGCTCAGAACTAACGCTAGTGGCGTGTCTTAGTCATGCAAGTCGAGCGAGAAAGTCCTCTTCGGAGGGCGAGTAGAGCGGCAAACGGGTGAGTAACGCGTGGGTAATCTACCTTTGAGTTGGGGATAACACTCCTAACGGGGTGCTAATACCGAATGTGATGCCGGGATCTCGGTCCCGGCTTGAAAGATGGCCTCTGCTTGCATGCTGTCACTCAAAGATGAGCCCGCGTCCTATTAGCTTGTTGGTGGGGTAATGGCCTACCAAGGCAACGATGGGTAGCCGGCCTGAGAGGGTGAACGGCCACACTGGCACTGAGACAAGGGCCAGTCCCCTACGGGGGCCAGCAGTCTAGAAATTTGCACAATCGCCGAAAGGCGGATGCAGCGACGCCACGTGGAGGATGAAGCCTTTCGGGGTGTAAACTCCTGTCAGGTGGGAAGAACGTACGGGTGCTAATACCACCCGTTACTTGACGGTACCACCAGAGGAAGCTCCGGCTAACTACGTGCCAGCAGCCGCGGTAATACGTGGGGAGCAAGCGTTGTTCGGATTTACTGGGCGTAAAGAGCTCGTAGGCGGGTGTGTAAGTCGGATGTGAAATCCTCTGGCTCAACCAGAGAATAGCACCCGAAACTGCACATCTTGAGTTCAACAGAGGGAATCGGAATCGAAGGTGTAGCGGTGAAATGCGTAGAGATCTTCGAGAACACCAGTGGCGAAGGCGGATTCCTGGGTTGACACTGACGCTGAGGAGCGAAAGCTGGGGGAGCGAACAGGATTAGATACCCTGGTAGTCCCAGCCGTAAACGATGGGTACTAGGTGTTGGGGGATGTTGACCCCCTCAGTACCGAAGCTAACGCATTAAGTACCCCGCCTGGGGAGTACGGTCGCAAGGCTGAAACTCAAAGGAATTGAC
>JAQCJA010000031.1 GCA_027593305.1 bacterium | reverse complement strand
AGTCCGGGGTGTTGGAAGAGATCGAGCTTGAGGGTCAGCCCCGTCCACAAGGCGGCACCCACCGTCAGCGCGGACTTGCAGCGCTCCGCCAGCGTGGGACGTCCCAGGGCTGCGTGGATTTCCCCCTGCAAGTCGCGGACCCAGCGGCGGACTTTTGCATTCGGCCCGAACAGTCTTGCCGCGAGAAATACCGGATAGGCATTGCGCAGCTCCCTGGCGTAATAGTTGGCTCTCCTGCGCAGGGCGGGATTGGGTGAGTTCCTGAGCTTCTGGTAGCCGAGCAGGCGCGTCTCCTGCACCCGGATAATGCTCGGGCCGAGCCGCTGAAAATCCTGCTCGAAGCACCAGCGCTGAAGCTTCTCGATCTTCTCGGGCGACAGCGTGGGATGTTTGACCATCGTGGTGAAACCATCGGCCCGCCGATAGTGCAGTTCGGGGTCTTTGCTGTACGCTTCGTGCAACAGGTCTTCCTTGATGGCCCGTTGGTAAAAGGGTGTACCAGGCACCGGTCCATAGATCAGGAACTGAGCCAGCGAAGGTTTCAGCTGCATCAGCCTGTCCAGTTCCTCGGCCACGACAGCCTCGGTCTGGTAATCAAAACCAACGATCATCGAAGTCAGTATTCTGATGCCGTGCTGGCGGAATTCGGTGAGGATGTCCTCGATGGGCCTGCCCTGCTGCTTGGCGTAACCGGAACGCGTACCCTCGTAGCCGATCCAGAGGCCATCGATCCCCATCTCCAGAATTTCTTCCACCGTGTACTGGCTGATCGCCTTGACGCTGGCAAAGGCGAAGGTCGACAGGGTCCTGCCACTTTCCAGCACACACTCGCGATACGCCATCGCTCGCTTTTTGTTGAGCAGGAAGTCCTCGTCCATAATCAGAAACGTCAGATCCGGATCCATATCCAGGTAGCGCTCCGCGACGGCGTAGATGTCCTTGCCCTCGGGCAGCAACTTGATGTGTTTGCGCTTGAAGAAATGCGAGGTGCAGCAGAAGTCGCAGCCATTGGGGCAGCCAAGCCCAGCGAAAATCTTTCCTGTGCCTCCGGACACAGGCAGGGACAGCACCTTCAGCCGGCTGACGATCAACGGGTGCTTGTACGGCATGGGGATCTCGGGCTCACCCAACAGCCTGCGTAAGAATCCTACGCCTTCCTCGCGGCAGATGAAGTCAGCGTACGGCTTGAGTTCGTCGTCGCTCAGGACCGTGCCGTAACCGCCGAGCACGATCTTGCTCTGCGGTGCGTAGCGGCGGATCAAGGCGACCATTTCCTTCATCTTGTGAAGCACGGCCAGCAGAAAGGAAATGCCCACATAGTCATAACCCTTCTTGAGTTCCCGGATGAACTCCCGCTGCGATGGGTACTGCAACGTCACGGTGGGCGCGTCCAGGTTCTCCGCGATGTACTCGATGGCATCGTAGGGCCCGTCCACCGCCCGCGGACTGAAGATGCCCTGCGCGCGCGTCACCTGGCCGTGCAGCAGTTCGTATCCCACCGAAGGGGCATCGCCGTACTTCGGCCCCAGGGGGCGACAAACGCTGGTCAGCAGAACTTTGTTCATTTGGCAGAAACCTCATTGGCTATGCTTTGAATAACGAGTCCTGTCTTGCACCCTACCGCAAATGACATACAGCGGTCAAGGATCAACTCTTGATCGTGCAATTGCTGTCCGGGCCGTGGAGTGACCATCCAAGGGCATGTCGACGGTGCGCGTCGCTGGCCACGGCCGCCGGTTCCACCCCACCGTGAGACCCGCCCATCGTGCGGCGAAGGAGCATCATGCGACAGGTTCTGCTGGCCATCGACGAAGTCTCCCTGCCGCTGCGCAAGAACGTCTGCCTGCACCTGAGCAAGCCCGTCGTCCGACCCGAGCCGGTGTTGACGCCCGGCCCGCCCGGGAGCGCACCGGACGACCTGGCGGCCCACTTCTACGGCACGGTCCTGCATGACGCCGGTCGCTATCGCATGTGGTACTACGCCTGTCATCGCGGCAAAAATCCTGACTGGCCGGCAGACAAGATGCAGCAGGTGGCCCGGCTGCCGCAGTGGCTGATCGGTACGCAGGAAGGGTTCGAGGTCTACCAGGGACCCCTGTGTTACGCCGAAAGTGAGGACGGCATCACGTGGCACAAGCCAGCCCTCGGCCAGGTGCTGTTCAAGGGCAGCGGCGACAACAATGCTCTGGATCTGCCCCATACGATCGTCAGCGGGGCGGCGGTGATCCGCGACGACGACGATGCCGATGACGCACGGCGTTACAAGATGATCTACCAGTACTTTCCCGATCAGACCGAGCCGCCGATCGAAGCCAATGGCGCCCTGCCAAGCATTGCCTGTGCGGTGTCAGCTGACGGACTTCAGTGGTCGGTCACGTCGATGCCTTTTGTCGACCAGTTCGTCGAGCACTGTTCGTTCTTCCGTCATCAGGGCCGCTACATCGTGCACTCGCAGACGTTTCCCGGCGCCGCGTGGAGTGGCGTATACACGGAAGGTGGGGCCGCCGGGGGGCGCACGGGGGTCGCCCACTCCAGCGTCGAATTCGATGACTGGCCCGACCTCTGGGAGTTGTCCTTCGCCCTGCCCGAGCCGGCGGATCCGGCCGCCCGCGGCAAGGATCATCGCTACGACCAGGTCCATCTCGGCATCGGCGCCACGAGTCTGGGCAACGTCTGTGTCGGCTTGTACGGACTGTGGCACAACCAGCCCTTCGGCGAAGACTTCCACAAGATCACCTGTGATCTCGGCCTCGTCGTCTCCAACGACGGTGTCCGCTTCCGCGAACCGGGGGCGACGCCAGGGCGCGTCTTCATCGGTCGCTCGGATTCGCCCGTGACGCCGGCAATGGAACGCGCCGACAACACCATTCTCTGCCAGGGCAACGGGATACTCAATGTGGGGGACGAAACGCTGATCTACCACGGCCGCTGGCGCAATGTCGGACAGAAGGCGGAAGACATCGTCGCACACTACTACGCCGAAGTCGCCCTGGCAACGTTGCCGCGTGACCGATGGGGGTGTCTGGCCCTCAACCCCGGGACCGACGCGGGGACCGTCGTCTCGACGCCCCTGCAACTGTCAGCAGGGGGTGGCCCGCTGCGCGTCAACGGCGATGGTGTGGCATCGATGGTGGTGGATCTGCTCGATGAGCATCTGCGGCCTATCGACGGCTTCACGGGCGGCAGAATCGAGGGTGCCGACGGCATCGACTGCCCGGTGCGCTGGCCGGACCATCACCTGGCGGGACCTGGCGGTCAGACGATACGGGTGCGCGTACGCATGAGCCGCACCGGGGAGGAATCGCCGAAGCTCTTCGCCCTGTACGTGGAATGACGGCTCTGCCGGGCACAGAAAAAGGCCGCCGGACGCAGGTCCAGTGGCCGCGATCTGCGAATTTTCTGACTGCGATCTACTGCACGCGAGTCAGTTGCGTGTCATGTGCCATCGCCGCACCATCCTGATACGATACATGGTCCAGCGCTGCGTGATGTGCGTCTCGTCCACGAAGGGCAGATCCAGCCCGTGCATGTGCAAGCCCATGGCCGGATCGGGCTCACTCGCAGCAGTTCTCGTCACCGGAGCTATCGAGTGGTGGCCCTGGTTGCTACATTTGTTATAACTTTCGTAGACGCAAGTTCCGAGGAGGTACTATGACCAAGTCCACGACGATCCGCAGCATCGGCAATTCCGCCGGCGCGACGATTCCCAAGGCCATGTTGCAGCGGTACCAGATTGCTGAGGGCGACCGAGTCCATCTCGTTGAGACCGAGGACGGGATTCTGATTACCCCATACGACCCAACCTTCGACGAGGCAATGGAGATCTATCAAGAGGGTTCCCGTACCTACCGGAACGCGATGCGCGCATTGGCCAAGTGAGCTTCCGCGTCGAGCCACGATGGCTACCCCGCGCCGTTGCACAGACCATTCACGCAGATCAGATACGGCAACACGGTGGAGCCCTGGGCATTCGCGACGAGGGTCTGCTTGCTTCGGCCCTTGAACGGGCACGGAACCGATGGCAGTACGACCCCGAATCGGACTTGCCGACGATCGCTGCAGCGCTCGGTTATGGTCTCGCCCGCAACCATGCCTTCATCGACGGCAACAAGCGGGTCGCTTTTCAGGCCATGTACGTCTTCCTGGGGCTCAACGGCCTCCGGGTAGCAGCGACCGAACCCGCCGTAGTTTCACTGATGATGGCGGTTGCGGATGGCAGCATGACCGAAGAAGACTTGGTTGAGTGGTTGCGGTCTCGCCTACAGCCAAGGTAGTGTTGCGTCAGTTGGCAACCACCCAGTTCGACCGGGTCGAATTGCCCGGCGACTCTGTGGGCCATCGACCGCAGCGAAGTGAATTGGCGTGATGATGTCGAGACGATCCCGGGCGAGTCGCATGGCAGGCCCGACGATGGAGCGCCGCTGCCTGGCAATCGTGCAGGCCGATTGTGAGTCGGCCGAAACGGGCCTCCCGGTGAATCTGGAGTCCCGTTTCGGAGTTCCTCAGTTCGCTCTGGCAAGATGAGCCCTGCTGGCGACGCGGACGTAATCAGGTGACAACGGTGGCATCCAGGCAGCCCGGACCCGTAGTGGATCTCGACCCTCTTGAGCCGCCGTCGTCGCCGTCGCCATTGCGGCTGAAAATCAGCGCGCGCGCCGGCCCCCGGCCGATTTCCGGCCACTGCCGCTGCCCACCAGTTCATCGATGTTGTCCTTCACCTTGGCGACGGCATCGAGCACCTTTGCCAGGCTCTGGCGATCGCTCAGCAGCAGTTGGTGGGACAGCGTGCATACCGTCTCCGTGGCGGCACGCTCCGCATTCGGACATCGCGTTTTCTTGTACTGCGCCCCGGTGTACTTGCGCGGCATCTGCAGATCCTGAAACAGCGGGTACTTGTGGATCGCCTGGCCGTAGGACTGACCGAGGGGTACACCTTCGGCCTGCAGGGCTTCGCGGAAGCGCGTGCGCGACACGCCGCCGAAGGCATCGGCGTCATAGCGCATGAGGTAGTAGTAGAAGCCGCGGCGCGTGATGCGCTTGTCGTCGGGCAATGGCTCGAGTCCGCCCAGTTCGCGCAGGCCCTGACTGAGGAAGGCGGCGGCATCCATCTTGTGTGGCAACTGCTGCTGCAGTTTCTCAAACTGCGTGTTGAGCAGGGCCCCCTGCAGGTCGGTGAGGCGCAGGTTGGAGGACATTACATAGAAATCGTAAAATCCCTTGTCCTCGTAGCGACCCAGGTTGTGGTAGCGGTAGGCGCGGTGCCACAGAGTCTTCGTGCGGCACAGTACGATGCCGCCTTCGCCGCAGGTGAGGCCCTTCGACTGCTGGAAGCTGAACGTGCCGTAGTCACCATAGGATCCGACACCCTTGCCGCGCCATTGAGTCCCCTGGGCGTGGGCGCAGTCCTCGATGAGCGCCAGCTTGTGCTTTCTGGCGATCTTCGTGATGCGGTCGAGGTCCGCGGGGTAGCCACCGAAATGCACCAGGACGATGGCCGTCGTCCGCGACGTGATCGCCGCCTCGATGGCGTCGGCGTCGGTCTGCAGGGTCTCCGGGTTACAGTCCGCGAATACCGGGACGGCGCCAAGGGGCAGCACGGCCGAGGCGGAGACGACGAAGGACATCGCCGGAACGATCACTTCGTCGCCGGGTTGTACGCCGGCTGCGTGCAGCGCCAACTCGACGGCGATCGTGCCGTTGCAGCAGACCAGCCCATGTCGCGCGCTGTGCCAGGCAGCGAAGTCGCGCTCGAACTGGCCGCAGGGGCCGGCGGCCTGCTCGCCGATCGTGCCACCGCGCCACCACTTGCCGCTGCGGAACACATCAAGCAGGGCCTTCTCATCCGTGGCATCGAACTGGGGCCACCTGACCGACAACGGCCTGTCCAGGACCGGTGGTCCTCCGAGGATGGCGAGCCTGGACATGGTAGGTTCCTTCGTGTGACGGGTCTGGCCTGGGGTCTGGCCCGGGGTCTGGCCCGGGTATGCCAGCAGTGAATCAGAGCCTACGCGGTATAAACAGTCTTCTTCATGGTGCGTCAAGGTAGGTTTGGCACATATGAGATTGACCAAGTAGACCAACTATGATAGAGTAGTCTATAACAAGTCTATCAGACCAACTTCTAAAGGATACGCACTGTGATTGTCAATGTGTCAGATGCAAAGGCGAACCTGTCAAAGCTTATCGACATGGTCTACCACGGCGAGGAAGTGATCATCGCCAAGAACAACCTGCCTCTGGTGGATCTCGTCGTGCACAAGCCCAAGGGAAAACGGAAACTCGGTCTGCTGGCAGGGCAGTTCCAGGTACCGAAGGACTTTCTTGAAGAGGACAAGGAGATCAATGAGATGTTCTATGGGGAGAGCCCGTGAGGATCATCATCGATACGCACATCTTTCTCTGGGCCTTGTCGGATCCCAAGCGAATCGACAAGGACAAGCTCGCAGAGATTGAGACGCAGGCCAACATCGTCTACGTCAGTTCGATCAGCATCGCTGAGATAATGATCAAGACATCTCTCGGGAAGTTGGATCTGGCTTTCAACCCTGTCGAGATGGTAGAGAAATGCGGCTTTGAGTCCCTGGAGTTCCGCGGCGAAGACGCGCTGCTCCTGAGAGATCTGCCCTTCCATCACAGGGACCCCTTCGATCGAATGTTGATCGCTCAGAGTCTGGTCAATCAATACCCCATTCTGACCAACGATCGGGAGTTCCAGGCATATGACTGCAAGCTGATGTAGTGCGCAGGCAGACCGCAACCCGACCTTCAGGCAGGGAGGCAATCTGCCGATACAGGTAGCTGGGCCCTCTTCGCAGCTCCCGGATTCGATGATTCCTGGCTGGCTGAGAAGACGCCGTCATGGAATACAGCCGTGGACGCAGGCGTGTGGAACGCCAGACCTCCGGCTGCCCCCCTAAACTCCCCGTCGATCATGCCCCAGCGTGTCAACGACCAGACCAGCCTCTGTGAGGCTTGTCCTCGGCTCCTGCACGTACGATAATGGGCCCCCTGTACGTCCAGCAGGGCGTCGTGTTTCGACAAAGCATGTTCCACAACCACAGCGGAAAGGCCCACTGGAGGACTTTAGCGGGTGAACGACCAGCAGAAGACGAAGCAACAGCTCATTGCTGATCTGCAGCAGACGCGACAGCAACTGGCGGAGGCAGAACACCAGGCAAAGATTGAACGGGTCCTGGATGAAGTGCGGTACCCTGTCGCGGCCATGGGCTCCAGTGAAGACCTGCTCAAGGTTGCTGCGGCGCTCTACCATGCACTTGAAAAACTGGAAATACGCTTTGATTGTGTCGGCATACAAGCATTTGACGAAGAAAACGGGCTCGTACAGGGCTACACGTTTCACCTCAATTCCGCCGGGCAACCTGTATTCATTAAAAATGAAAACCCATCTCAAATCGACGCAACGATGGCTTCCCTGTATGCCCATTGGAAACGGGGTGAAGTTTATCTCAGGTGTCTTACACGCGAGGAGTATGCAGGACGTACAGGCATAAATGAGAACGCACTTCGCCTCCACTGTGAGTTTTTAGGAATGGATGTGAGTGGCGATGATGACGATGAAATGCGAACTCGCCTGCAAAAGTATACTCACCAGATGTATGATGAAGGCAGGGCCCTATGGATTGTGGATGTTCCCTTTGCTCAAGGAACGTTGGCAATGAACAGGGAAAGCTCCACCCCCTTTTCAGAACGCGAGGTCGAGGTCCTGGGGCGTTTGATGCAGGTGTTCGCACCAGCCTACAGTCGCTTCCTCGATTTCCATGAGCTGGAAGAACAGGTCGAAAGAGCGGAGCAGGCGCGGCGGGAAGCCGACCAGACGCGGTGGGAAGCCGACCAGGCCAACAAGGCCAAGAGCGAGTTTCTGGCCAACATGAGCCACGAGATCCGCACCCCGATGAACGCGGTGCTCGGTTATGCGCAGATCCTGCAGCGCGACGTGACGCTTTCCGCTGATCAGCACGCATCGGTCGATGCCATCGCGCGCAGTGGTGACCACCTGCTGGGGCTGATCAACGATGTGCTCGATCTCACCATGATCGAATCCGGTCGTCAGGCGCTGCGCGCAGTGGATTTCGACTTGCGGTCCTTTCTCGACAGCCTGGCGGTGATGTTCGAGTTGCGCTGCCGGCAGCAGGGCCTGGATTGGCGGATGGAGGGTGCGATAGGCCGGCGGCAGGTGCGCGGCGACGAAGGCAAACTGCGCCAGGTGCTGATCAACCTGCTCGGCAACGCCGTCAAGTTCACGGAAGCCGGATGGGTCGGCCTGCGCCTGCAAGAGCTCGGCGACGACCGCTATCGGTTTGAGGTCAGCGACAGCGGGCCGGGAATCGCGGCTGAATATCAGCAGTCCATTTTTCACCCACTGCAACAGGGACCGGCGGGATTGGAAAAGGGTGGTGCGGGGTTGGGTCTGGCCATCGCCGCACGCTTCGTCGAAATGATGGGTGGTCGGATCGGGCTTGAATCGGCGTTGGGACAGGGGGCGCGTGTTACTCTTGAGGTGGTCCTGCCGCCGGGCGAATCACCTGTGGCAAAGCGCGATGAGCGGGCATTTGCCCGTGTGCGCCATCTGGCTCCGCGGCAGCAGGTTCGTGCGCTGGTTGTCGACGATGTGGCAGAGAATCGCCAGGTACTGCAGCGAATACTGGCAGCCATCGGCGTCGAGGTGACTCTGGCCGAAGGTGGCGCCCAGGGACTGGCGGCAGTGCGGGAGCTGAAACCCGACATTGTTTTCATGGATATTCGCATGCCCTACATGTCCGGCACCCAAGCGCTGCGGCAGATCGATGCCGAACATCGACAGGGCGCCTGTAAGGTCGTGGCCGTATCGGCGTCGGCCTTTGTGCATCAGCGGCAGGACTACCTGGCGGTGGGTTTTGCCGACTATATCGAGAAACCCTTTCGCACCGAGCGCATCTACGCGTGTCTGGCAGAATTGCTGGGGGTGCAGTATGAATACGCCGAAGGCGCAGCGGACGCCGCCGTGGTCCATGACGATTTTGACGGGCTGCGACTGCCCGCCGCGCTGCGGGCGCAGTTGTACCAGGCAGCGGAGAAACACAGTGTCACCGATCTGAAACACGGGCTCGACCAGTTGCGGGCGCTGGGCGCTGAAGAAGCACAGCTGGCGGTGCATCTGGGCGAGTTGCTACAGCGCTTCGATATGCCGGCGGCGCAGGCGATATTGGCGAGGGCCGTTGATGGATGAATTCGAAACGGATCTGAAGGGGGCGCAGATCCTGGTGGTCGATGACACACCGGCCAATATCGACGTGTTGTGCCGGGTGCTGGAAGATGCCAGTTATCGAGTGATGGTGGCTTCTTCCGGAGAGGTCGCGCTCGATCTGGCCCGGCGCTTTGATCCGGACCTGGTGCTGTTGGATGTGGTCATGCCCGGGCTGGACGGTTTTGCCGTGTGCCGGCAGCTCAAGCAGCACGACGCCACGCGCTCGATTCCCGTCATCTTCCTGAGCGCCCGCGACGACACCATGGATCTGGTGGAAGGTTTCGCCGCCGGCGGTGTCGACTACGTGGTCAAACCCTTCAACAAGGATGAGGTGCTGGTGCGGATCCGCACCCACGTGGAGAAAGCCCAGCTGGAGCGGGAGTTGCGCGCAAAGAATGCGGCCCTCGAAGCCGAAATAGCCGAGCGCCGGACCGTCACCCGCCAGCGTGACGAGCTGGTCGACCGGGTCTCATTGACCACCGAGCGCGATGCACAGCGCTGGGGCCTGGACGAATTTATCGGTCGCAGTCCAACGATGCGCAGGATCCTCGATGACATCGATCTGCTGCAGAGCGCCCGGCAAACGTCGGTGCTGATCCAGGGCGAGAGCGGCACGGGCAAGGAGCTGGTTGCCCGCGCGATCCACGCAACCTCCAACCGCGGCGACGGCCCCTTTGTCGCGGTCAACTGCGCCTCGATCCCGCACGACTTGGCGGACTCGCTGCTCTTCGGCCACAAGAAGGGCACCTTCACCGGCGCCGAGCGCGACCAGCGCGGTTATTTCGACCTCGCTGACGGCGGTACGCTCTTTCTCGATGAGGTCGGCGAAATGCCCCTGGAGTTGCAGAGCAAGCTGTTGCGGGTGCTGGAGGAGCGAACGGTGTGGCCCCTGGGTGAGGGGCAGGGCCATGCGGTGGACGTGCGTATCCTGGCGGCGACGAATGTGGACCTGCAGAAGTCCATTGCGGCGGGGTCTTTTCGCCGCGATCTGTACTTCCGACTGGCGCGCTTTGTGGTGTCGGTACCGCCATTGAGGCAGCGGCGCGAAGACATCGAATTGTTGACGCGGCACTTTCTGGTGCTCTTTGCCGATGAGATGGGCGTGGGCGTGCCCGAGTTGTCGGCTGAGGTGCTGGCCAGATTGCAGCAGCACGACTATCCGGGCAATGTGCGCGAGCTGAAAAATGTCATTGAGCGGGCGGTTCTGCAGAGCCGGGGCGTCGAGATCCAGCTGCGCCATCTGTTTTTGCAGCCGGATGCAACGCCAGAAATCGAGGGCGGATCGCGCCTGGCGGCCGAGGCCTTTGTTGATGAATTGCCGCTCAATTTCGCTGAGGCCGAGGTCGCATTGATCGAGCGCGCCCTGCGCCTGACGCGGGGCAATGTGACGGAGGCGGCGCGCCTGCTCGGCGTCGATCGCAACAAGATCTACAGAAAGCTGCCCAGGAAGTCCGCTCAGGGCTGATGTATCTGGCGGGGCTGATTTCCCTACCGTAACGTCGTGTTCGCATGTAAGCATACATGCTCGCATTCGAGCATGTATGCTTGTATATGAGCTCGACGTTGTGTGGTTGAATCCGTTTCAAAACTCTTAAAGTGTTGTAAATACTTTGTTTACCTATGTAAATCAACAAGTGGCACTCATCTTGTGAGGGGATCACCAGCGATGACGTCCATTTGCCCCGCTATATTTCCGGAGGGAAGTGATATGAAGTCGGCAACAGTGTGGAGATCCCTGGGCGCGTTCCTGCCCGCAATCTTTCTGCTGAACACCGCGACAGTCTCTGCTCAGGCACCCGGCACCGCCTACGAGATCGCTCAGCCGGCGACTATCACTGCCACGGCGGAGTGGGTCGGCGGACCTTCATCGAATGGTCCTGTCGAGAATGCAATCGACGGCGATTACTCCACCAGTTGGAATTCAGGCGGCAGCGGTCCAACAGCTGGTCCCGCATCCGTTACGGTCACTTTCGATTCTCCGAGGATTTTCTCCGGACTTCACCTGACAGCACATGCGTACCCCGCAGAGACAATGCACTACACCATCACCGCCACCAGGCCTGACAACACCACAGAGGTAGTGGCGGCGGACTTTCATATCAAGAATTACCTCGACGGCCTGACCAGCCAGGAGTTTGATCTTGGCCTGGGCTTCGTCGAGTACACGTCCGTCCGGATCGACATCGCCGGCATTACCGGCTGGAAGGCGATCAACGAGGTCGAGCTCATCGTGCCTGTCGCGCCTGTCAACACCGCGCCCGATGTCTCCGCTGCAGTGTCCAATCCCGGCTCGCTGTGGCCGCCGAACAAGAAGATGGTCGATATCGCCATCGACGGCATCGTTGACGCCGAGGGTGACGCGCTGACGATCACCATCGACGCGATCACGAACAACGAGACCGGTACCGACGATGCCTCCGGTGTTGGCACATCGACGGCCAGCGTGCGTGCCGACCGAAATGGCAGAGGCGACGGCCGCGTCTACACGATCGACTTTACCGCCACCGACGCCGAAGGCGCCAGCACCAGTGGCAGCGTCACCGTCGCGGTGCCCCACGATCAGTCCGGCAAGTCCAAGTCCAAGAGCAAGGGTAGCAGCAAGCCTGCTGCTGCGTCCGTCGAGTCGAGGTCCTGGGGCCAGATCAAGACCAATCGGTAAAGGCCCGGCAAGGATCTGATACAACCTGCCCCATCAGCGGCGTGTCCGCTGGCGGGGCTTTTCCTATTTTGCCACCGACCTCGGTCGGCTCGACCTGAGGCATCAGGCGTCCAATCGCTCTGAAACACAACACAGCGCCACGCTGCGCCCGTCAGGAGGAGCTCGCCAGAATGACCGACATTCATGCCGTGGACTATGGTGCCGTCGGCGACGACGACACGGACAACACGGCTGCTTTTTCAGCGTGCGTCGCCGCGGCGATCGAAGCGGGGGGTGGCAGGATCTGCATCCCCGCCGGAGTCTATCGTGGCCGGATCACGATCCCGCCCTTCCAGGCCAGCAGCTGGCTCGTCATAGAGATCGTCGGCGCGGGGCAGCCCGTGCCGGTCTTCGGCACGATCGGGGCATGCCCACTGCTGGACAACGGCACGATCATCAGGGGCCTCGACACGTCAGGCCCTGCGGTCATTGCCGCCACGCCGGATCCATCGGCGCCCTACGGGCAGTTCTCCATGCTGCACGTGATCATCAGGGACCTGGAAGTCCGGACCTGTGATGACCCCCGGATCGGTGGGATCGACCTGCAATACGTGCAGCAATGCAAGGTCGAGAACGTCGTCATCAACACAGGCGTGTACAACGTGCAGGCATCGATGCCCACCCATGGCACGAAGGGCCTGATCACGCCGGCGTGCAACAATGCGGCTTTCACGATCCTGCGGAATGTGGTGGTGACGGGCTATCACACGGGGATCGTCGTCAACGAACACACGGACGGCGACAGCATCGTGGTGGCGAGCAACATGAATGGCCTGGAATTCGTCCAGGGGCATCATGCCTCCCGCTTTGGCCGGGTGGGTGCCTATCGCTGCCCGAACATGGTGACCGTGACGGGCCAGCACGGATTCTCCATCGAGCAACTGAATATTGAGAAAGCGGGCCCGAAGCAGACGGATGAGGGGAACGCCTGGCAGGCGACGGTCTACGACATCAACGACCCTGACGATCTCGGCATGGCCGACATCAACTACTGGGTCGTCGTGGGAAATGTCGGGGCCAGGGACGTCTTCACCTGCAATGGGGGGGCGTCAATCCGGGCGCGGCGCATCGGGTCGTGATCCAGGTGGCGATGTGTGATGCACTGTCGTGACGGCCCGGCGGGGCGTATCCTAGCTGCACCCATATCCAGCAGGAAGCAGTCGCCGCCATGCTCAGCAGCAAAGTCAGCGTTCGCCGCGCCAAGGCGCAAGACATCCCCGCTATCATCGAGTGTTCCCGCGCCGCGTACGCCGATTACGCCGAGGAGCACATCTACGACGAACGCCTCTACGGGATGCAGTTGCGGGTCTTCCCTGAAGGGCAGTTCGTGGCCCTCGCCGGCAGCCGCGTCGTCGGTTACGCCACGTCGCTGATCATCAGCCTCGATGACGATGAGTGGTACACCGTCGACGAGATGACAGGCGCCGCCACCTTCAGCACGCACAACGTTCTCGGTGACACCCTCTACGGCGCCGACATCGCCGTGGACCCCGAGTTCCGGCGCCGTGGCATTCCCGGCTGCTCTACGAACGGCGCAGGTCGCTGCTGCGCCGGTTCAACCTGCGGCGCATGGTAGCCTACGGGCGCATCCCCGGTTACGCCGACCACGCCGGACGAATGACGGCGGAGGCGTACGTGCGCCGCGTCATCGCCGGAGAACTGCAGGATCCCTCCCTCGGGGCACACCTGAAAAGCGGCTTCGAGGTGCGCAAGGTGCAGCTCGATATCACCGTCGACGGCGCCAGCCTGAACTACTCGACCTATCTGGAGATGGCCAACCCCGATTTCGCTTCGGCGCGCCGCGTGCGTGTCTGCGCCGCTCAGTACCAGATGCGCCCGGCACGCTCATGGGAGGACGTCGTCTACTCGATGGAGTTCTTCGCCGAGACGGCCGACTCCTACCACTGCCACTTCCTGCTGCTCCCCGAGTATTTCATGTATCACGCCTTCAGCTACCTGCAGGGCGAGTCGATGCTCGGGCTGGTGACGGAACTGGCTAAGCTGCATGATCAGTACCAGGAGACCCTCGCCAGGCTGTCGCGCAAGTACGGACTCTACATCATCGAGCCGGGGGAGGGAATCCGCATCTTCGATACACCGCTGGCGCGCATTGCCATCCAGATCTGCTACGACATCGAGTTCCCCGAGGTATCACGGTTGCTGACCCTGGCCGGCGTCGAGGTCATCTTTGTTCCCTTCTACACCGACGAGAAGAAGGCGTACTGGCGCGTGCGCCACTGTGCCCAGGCGCGGGCCGTGGAAAACTTCATTTACGTCGTCATCGCCGGGAACGTCGGCAGCCTGCGTACGCGCATCGGCTCATTCCTGACTTATGGCCAGTCGGCGGTGCTGACGCCGAGGGCCTGCTCGTTCCCGGAAAAAGGGCGTCGAAGGCGAAGCCGACCCGAACGTCGAGGCCACTGTGGTCTCCGAGTTGGCTCTGTCGGCGCTGTCGCAGCAGCGGCACGTCGCCTCCGTGCGCCCGCTGCACGACCGGCGGCTTGATCTCTACACCTTGCAGGGCCGCCAGCGGGTGGAGATCATCCAGGTTGAGTAGCGGCCGCCGGTTGTCGCTGATTGTTGCGGCGCTCGTGGTCGGGTGCTCGGGGGTGGGCGCGCCGCCCGGCGTCGTGCGCCTCGGCTGGTCGGGAAGTCCCGACACGCTGCATCCCGGGCGGACGCTGCTGGCCTACTCCTACACGATCCTTGGCCTGATCTACGACAGCCTCTACGGTCTTGGTCCCGACGGGCAGGTGCAGCCGCAGGCGTTGCGCAGCGCGGCGGTATCGGCGGACGGGTGCACCTGGACTCTGTCGTTGCGCACCGACCTGCGGTTCCACGACGGCGTGCGACTGACGGCGCACGACGCGGCGTTCTCAATCGACCTCTATCGGGACCGCGCCGACTACCCGTTGCTGCATGGCTACACGCGCAATTTCGACAGCGTCGACGCAATCGACGACAGCACCCTCGTGCTGCGCCTGACGCAGCCGTTGCCGAATCTGCCAAATCAACTCGTCTACCTCTACATCCTGCCGCAACACCTGTGGCGTGACCGCGTCGCTGCAGCCGACGATGAGGGCCCGCCACCCGTGGTCGGCAGTGGCCCCTTCCGCGTCGAGGCCTTCCACCCGAAGCGCTACCTGCAGCTGTCTGCCTGGCGGAGCCATCCACAGGCGCCGGCCATCGATGGTGCCCTGTTCGTGTCCTATGCCAGCCGTGACGCCCTCGTGCTGGCGCTGCGCTCCGCTCAGCTCGATGCCATCCTAGAAACGCCATTCACCGCCGTCGCCGACTTGCGCCACCGCGCGGGCATCCACGTCGTTGCCGGGACGCCGCTGCAGCCGGAGATCACCAACCTGATCATCAATCAGGTGGACCCCGCTGACTGTCCCGAAGAGGGTGTGTGCAGCGGCCATCCGGCGCTGCGCGACGCGCGCGTGCGCCGCGCCCTGGCCCTGGCGGTACACGAGCAGAAGCTGATCGACATCGTCCTGCTCGGGCAGGGGACGCCGGGGTGGACGTTGATCCCGCCCGCCCTCGGCGACTGGTTCCACACCGGACTGCAGGCTCACACCTACGATCCAGTGGCGGCGCGGGAGCTGCTGGACGAGGCGGGGGATGTCGATACCGATGGCGACGGCGTGCGCGAGATGCCGGATGGCGGCCAACCGTTGCGCCTGCGCCTGCAGTGGCCCAGCGACAGTCTCTACGGCGACCGTGGTGCGCAACTGCTGGGGGCGATGTTCGCCGCCGTCGGCGTGGCGATCCAGCCTCGCACCGTTGACCCCGACGCGCTGATCGCCCTCGGTGGCCCGGCGTTCGACTTCGACCTGGTTCTGTGGGGCTGGACGACCGGACCGGATCCCTCCTTCCTGCTGGAGGTGATGACGGGGGACAACATCGACAGCGGCGGCAACGAGAGCGGCTTCCACGATGCGGAATTCGACTCGCTCTTCGCGCGGCAGGCGGCGGCACTTGATCTGACGGCGCGACGCGATCTGGTGTGGCGGATGCAGCAGCTGGTGCACGACACGAACGTCTACGTCGTGCCATTCTATCCCGACGTCGTGCAGGCCTATCGCACGGAACGTTTCACCGGCTGGCTCGAGGATGCGCCGCGTGTAGCCCTGGAATCGCGTCAGGCCCTGGCCCGCCTGCGGTCGGTGCTGCCGTGATGTGGCGGCGGCTGCGCCCTCTGGCGCGCGGGTTCGGACGGGCCCTGGGAACGATCGGTTTCGTCATCCTCCTCAACTTTGTCCTGTTCCGCCTGCTCCCCGGTGACCCGGTGCGCGCCGCCGCCCGTGACCCACGCCTGGGACCGGAGGTGCAGGAGGCGCTGCGGCAGCGCTTCGGCCTGGACCGGCCGCTGGTCAACGGCGTCGTGTCGCTGCGGCCCCTCATCTTCGGCGGGTGGGGGACGCCACCGCTGGAGACACAACTGGGGCGTTACCTGCGCGGCCTGTGTACGGGCGATCTGGGCGTGAGTTTCCAGACGGGCGAAGCGGTGACGGCAATACTGGCGCAGAAGGCGGCGCACACGGCGCTGCTCGTGCTGCCGGCACAACTGCTGGCGATCCTGCTGGGGACGGCACTCGGTGCGCTGGCGGCATGGCGGGCGGGGCGTGTTGTGGATGTGGCGATCATTGGTAGCAGTCTGCTGTTCTGGGGATTGCCGACGTTCTGGCTGGCCATCCTGCTGCTGTTCGCCGGCAGCGGTCAGTTCGGCCTGCCCCTGGCGGGGATGGGGACGCCGGGCCCCGCCGCATCCGGCGTTGCGGCAGCAGCCGACCTGCTGCGGCACCTGTTGCTGCCGACGCTGACGCAGGCCCTGGTCTATCTGGCGCAGTACGCACTGCTGGCGCGCAGCACTCTGCTGGAGGTGCTCAACGAGGACTTCATTCTCACGGCGCGCGCCCGCGGGCTGTCGTCCCTGCAGATTCTGCACCGGCACGCGGCGCGTAACGCGGCGTTGCCGCTGGTGACGCTGGCGGCGGTCAACCTCGGCTTCACCGTCTCCGGGGCGATCCAGGTGGAGACCGTGTTCTCCTGGCCCGGGCTGGGACTGGCCACATACGACGCCGTCATCCAGCGCGACTACCCGATGCTGCAGGGGACCTTCCTGTTGCTGACGGTCGCCGTCATCAGCGCCAACCTGCTGGCTGACGGGTTGTACGCCGTCCTCGACCCACGTCTGCGCGACGCGCCTGCGGCGGAGGCGTCGTGAACTTCCTGGGCCGACTGCCCGCATCCGGTCGCGTCGGGCTGGTTTTGCTTGCCGGGGCTCTGTTCGTGGCACTGACGGCACCGTATCTGGCAGCCTTCGACCCGTACTCCACGGACCTGGCGACCTTTGGTGTCGTCTTTGCGCCGCCGGACGCCAGCCACTGGCTGGGGACCGACGATGGCGGCCGCGACGTGCTCTCGGCGCTGCTGCACGGTACGCGGGTGTCACTGTTTGTTGGTGCCTGTGCCGCCGCCATCGCCCTGTTTCTCGGCAGTGCCGTCGGCCTGCTGGCGGGCAGCATGGGTGGCCGAGTCGAGGCGTTGCTGATGCGAGCGACGGTTGGCTTCCTGGTAATTCCGGAACTGCCGCTGATGATCGTCGCCGTCGCCCTCGTCGATGCCGGCATCCGTGGCACGGTGCTGGCCATCGGCCTGCTCGGATGGACAACGACGGCGCGCCTGGTGCGCGCCCAGGCCCTGACGCTGCGGCACCGTCTCTACGTGCGTCGTGCCCGTTCCCAGGGCGCCGGGCCGCTGCGCATCGTCGGTCTCTACATCCTGCCGGGGGTGCTCCCCGTGTTGCTGGCGCAGGCGGTACTCGTGCTGTCCCTGGCGATCCTCAACGAGAGTACTCTGAGCTTTCTCGGCCTGGGGGATCCGACGTACCTCAGCTGGGGACAGATGCTGAATCTGGCATTCACGCGGGGGGCAATGAGCGCCGGCGCCTGGTGGGCTATCCTGCCACCGGGTCTGGCGATCGCCGCCGTTGTGCTCGCCGCCAGTCTCGTGGGGCGCGGGCTGGAGGCGGCCTGGAGCACGCGACCGTCAGGGCATCACCTGATGGCGGGGGCCGCCGGTGCCGATCCGCAGCCTCGTGCGGGCACGGCTTTGCTCGAGGTCCGCGGGCTGAGTGTCGACTACGCAGGTGGCGTCCGTGCCCTGGAGGATGTCGATCTGCAGTTGCAGCGCGGCGAGATCCTCGGCGTCGTTGGCGAGAGTGGCAGTGGCAAGTCGACCCTGCTGCTGGCGTTGATGCGCCTGCTGCCGGCGGGGAGTCGACTGTCCGGGTCCATGCACCTGGACGACGTCGACCTGGCGACCCTGACGGAGGAGGCTGTCGCCGAGCGGCGCTGGCGCGACCTGGCCGTCGTCTTTCAGGGGGCGATGAACGCCCTCAATCCGCTGCAGACCGTTGGCGCGCAGATCGCCGAGGCTGTGCGCCGGCGACTCCCGGCGGGGGATCTCGACATCGATGCCCAGGTCGCGGCGCTGCTGCGGCGCGTCGGACTCGACGCGGAACGGGCCGCCGATCATCCGCATCAGTTTTCCGGTGGCATGCGGCAGCGGGTGCTGCTGGCGATGGCCCTGGCGGGCCGAGCGCGGATTCTGCTGGCCGACGAGCCGACGACGGCCCTCGACGTGCTGAGCCAGGCGCGCCTGCTCGATCTGCTCCAGGGCCTGCGCGATGAACTGGGTCTGACGATCATCCTGGTGACGCATGACCTGGGCGTGATCCGCCGGCTGTGTGATCGCGCTGTCGTGCTCTATGGCGGCCGCGTCGCCGAGAGTGCGCCCGTGGCGACGCTCTTTGCGACGCCCCAACATCCGTATACCCAGGGCCTGCTGGCGGCTTTCCCCGACCTCCGGCAGCCGGAACGAGCACCGCAGTCGATCCCGGGGACACCCGTGCCGCTGGATCCACCGCCGCCGGGGTGCCGTTTCGCGGCGCGCTGTCCCAGGGCCGAGGCACGCTGTCACGGGCAGACCCCAGCGCTGCAGTCGCTCGGCGAGCACCACTATGCAGCCTGCCTGCTGCTGGAAGGCGTGACACAGTGACGGCGCCGTCGGCGTTCAGGGAAGAGGTCGTGCTCGCAGCGCAGGGAATTGGCTATCACTTCCCCGGCGGATCCTCGCTAGTTCTGCAA
>JAQCJA010000582.1 GCA_027593305.1 bacterium | reverse complement strand
AAGCCACGTCTGGTGGGACGGAGGCCGTCGAGTTCGACGGGTTGCACTGTCTGTGGTGCAGCAAACGTGTTGTGACTGTGCATCGCATCGCCCGTGAGCACCTGGGCCTGCAATGACGATACGTCGAGGCCGTGCAGAGCGACGGCAACGGTTGCTGACTCCGAGGCGCTCAGGTTCGACATGGTTACGTGCACAGATCCATCCTCGGCCCGACTGGCACTGGCGCTGAGGGCGGGCACCGCCGTATCGCCATCTCCCAACGACCCCGTGTCTACGAAACAGGGCAGGCACGTGGCGTCGTGATGTGGCGCGTACAGGTCGAACACGTGGTATGTCGGTGTCAGCAGCATCTTGTCGCTCTCGGTAAGCACCATCGCCTGCAAGACGTTCACCGTCTGGGCGATATTGGCACCATGTACGCGGCGACAGTGCCGATTGAAGATGTCAAGTGTCAGCGCGGCGGCAACGGCATCGCGCATTGTGTTCTGCTGATAGAGGAAGCCCGGGTTGGTGTCGGGCTCGCCGAGATGCCAGGTGCCCCACTCGTCGACGAGCATGCCAACGCGGTCGTCAGGATCGTAGCGGTCCATGACGGCGATCTGCGCCTTCAACAGCGTGTCCATGCGGTTGGCCGTGTTCAGCAGGAAGTACCAGTCATCCTCGCTGCCCTCCACGGCGAGCTGTTTCTCCCGACCTGAGCCGCAGTAGAAGTGCATCGCCAGGGCGTGCATGAGTTTGCGCGGCTGCGTCTCGCGCATCATCACTTCCGTCCAGTGCAGGTCGTCCCCGTACGGTCCGCAGGCAATCTTGTAGAGGCGGTTTTCGCCGAGGGTGGGCAGGAAGGCGACGTAGTTGCGGTAGAGGTCGGCGTAATACTCGGGACGCATGTAACCGCCGCAGGCCCAGTTCTCGTTGCCCACGCCCCACATACGCACCTTCCACGGTTCGACGCGACCGTTCTGCGCGCGCAGGTCCGCCATGGGACCCTCGGGTTCGGTGAGGTACTGCACCCACTGCTGCATTTCGTGCACCGATCCTGTGCCGACATTGCCGCAGATGTAGGGTTCGGTATCCAGCTGCGCACACAGATCCATGAATTCGTGGGTGCCAAAGGCGTTGTCCTCGACCACCTTGCCCCAGTGATGATTGACCAGCGACGGTCGTTGCGCCCGCGGACCGATGCCATCCATCCAGTGGTAGTCGTCGGCAAAACAACCGCCGGGCCAGCGCAGATTGGGAATGCGGATCTTCTTCAGCGCGTCAACGACATCGGTGCGTATGCCGCGGACATTGGGGATCGTCGAATCCTCCCCGACCCAGAGACCCTCGTAGATGCAGCGGCCCAGGTGTTCGGCAAAGTGACCGTAGATGTGACGGGAAATCTGCCCGGCGTCGGCATCGGTGGTGATGACGATACGATTCATGAACTGGCTCCAGTCATAACACCCAGGACAAACTCGGGATGGCGGTCCATCTCGAGGGCGGCGTGGGCGAAGAAGGGGTAGACGGACCACTCGACGCAGCCGATCAGGTCGGGCCGTCCATCACCGTTGTAGTCGGCGGGCCAGGTATTGGGCCCGTGGATGGTGAATGGGGTGAAGGGTTTGCCGTACAGCTTGAACTGCCGGGGCAGGGCGAAGACCGGCTCCGTCGCCGAACCGACATTGGCAAGCAGGTAGATATGGCCACTGCCGGCGGTGTTGTAGATCAGGTCCAGGCGACCTTCGCCACTCCAGTCGATGGCGCGAAAGGACTCGGTCCAGTGCTGCTGGCGACCGACGATGCTGTCGTCGATGTCACGGCCATCAACAAGCTGCAGGCGACGTTCCTTGCGCACATGCCGCCTGCCCTCGTCGTCGATGAACTGGCGAAACAACGTCAGCTTGCGGTGTTCGTCGAGGGTGACCAGATCCGCGCGGCCGTCGCCGGTGAAATCGGCGAAGCACGCCCCCGTGCGCCAGAAGAAGGGTGACGTGTCGTCGAAGGGGTAGGGATGATTGGGCAGTTCTTTGTCGAGAGCCCGCTGGCCCGCGGTGGCGCGCTTGTCGTCATCATCTTCGTAGCCGTCGACGACGAGTTGTTGCCGGGGCCCGAAGGCCGGCTGCTGCCGTGTGCCGACGTTGCGGTACCAGAAAATACGATTCGTTTCATTGGGCAACATCAGATCGGGCAGACCGTCGCCGTCCCAGTCGACAAAGCTTGGATAGGGGTAGCCCATACTATGCCAGTGTCGGGCAGGGGGCAGGATGTCGTCGCGCAGCAGGCGAATGGGCCGGCCCCCGGACTCGATCAGCTCCGGCTCGGCAAAGGCCGGTTGCTGCCGACTGCCCGAAGCGCGCACGATCCGTGGCCAGCCGTAGCCGCCACCGATCAGCAGGTCCGTGATCCCGTCGCCGTTCCAGTCACAGACACAGGGCCAGCTCTGATCGGAGAACATCAGCGGCGGATTGGCCGCCTCGGCGCGAGCCACGGGGCGGGCGACGGCACCGACGCCCGGCTGCACGTGGATCTCGAAGAAGGTGATCTCCTGCCAGATGCTGTGCTGCACGAGCAGACCGGATCGATCGCCATCGTTGGCGGCAGCGATCCGGTGGATGGATGGCGGCAGACCCGCAACCGTTTGGGCCGGGCCAAAGGCAACGGCGCCGACAGGCCCTTCGGCCTCGGGCAGACGTTGATGCCAGAAGACGTCACATCCCGGCCAGGCACCGTCGCTGTCCGGATGGGCGGTGACGGCGGATGCACGCTCTACCAGGCTCAGCAGATCCAGGCGGCCATCACCATCCACATCGACACAGGCGATCCGCTCACCCTTACCCAGATCGACGGGAGCCTGCGGTTCGAAGGGCCAGCCATGGGGGTTGGTGTTGCGGATCCAGCGGCCGTTGACGTTCAGATCGAGAACACCATCCCCATCGAGGTCTGCAAGGGACATGGAGTGGATGCGTTCCTCGGGCACGGTGATGTGTGGACCCCGCTCCCAGATGGGCCAGCCGCCGCCGTCGACGTCGCCTGTGTGCTGGTAGAACTCCACACGCCCCGTGTTCCATTCGGTGAAGACCAGGTCGGGACGGCCGTCGCCGGTCAGGTCGCCGAAGTCGGCATCCACGTACGTGCCGGGGAAGTCGTGCAGCTCCGCTG
>JAQCJA010000581.1 GCA_027593305.1 bacterium | reverse complement strand
CAGCCCGCCAAGGGCAAGCTCGGAGTGCTGCTGCCCGGATTCGGCGCGGTGGCGACCACCTTCGTCGCGGGGGTCGAGGCCGCGCGCACGGGGCTCGCGCGCCCGATCGGTTCGGTCACCCAGCTGCAGACCATCCGGCTGGGCAAGCGCAGCGAGGGCCGCACCCCGCTGATCAAGGATTTCGTCCCGCTGGCGGGGCTCGACGACCTCGTCTTCGCCGCCTGGGATCCGATCGCGGACGACGGCTACGCGAGCGCGCTCAACGCGGGTGTGCTCAACAAGCACGAGCATCTCGCGCCCATGAAGGATTTCCTGCAGAACATCAAGCCGATGCCGGCCGCCTTCGACACGCACTACGTCAAGAAGCTGACCGGCACGAACGTGAAGAAGGCGAAGAACAAGCGCGATCTGGCCGAGCAGCTGCGCCAGGACATCCGCGACTTCAAGAAGAGCAGCGGTGCGGACCGGCTCGTGATGATCTGGTGCGGCTCCACCGAGATCTTCATCCGTCCGGGGAGCGCGCACGAGACCCTGGCGTCGTTCGAGAAGGCGATGGAGGCGAACGACGAAGCGATCGCGCCGAGCATGCTGTACGCGTACGCCGCCATCATGGAGGGCGTCCCCTACGCGAACGGAGCCCCCAACCTGTCGGCCGATTTCCCCGCCCTCGAGAAGCTCGCGATCGAGCGCGGCGTGCCGATCGGCGGCAAGGATTTCAAGACCGGCCAGACGCTGCTCAAGACCGTCCTGTCGCCGATGTTCAAGGCGCGCATGATCGGCGTCGCGGGCTGGTACAGCACCAACATCCTCGGCAACCGCGACGGCGAGGTGCTCGACGACCCGGAGTCGTTCAAGACCAAGGAAGAGAGCAAGAAGTCGGCGCTCGACTACATCTTCCAGCCGCACCTCTATCCCGATCTCTACAAGGACCTGTCGCACGTCGTCCGCATCAACTACTACCCGCCGCGCGGCGACAACAAGGAAGGCTGGGACAACATCGACATCTTCGGGTGGCTCGGCTACCCGATGCAGATCAAGGTCGATTTCCTCTGTCGTGACTCGATCCTGGCGGCACCGCTGGTCCTGGACCTGGTGCTGTTCGGGGATCTGGCGCAGCGTGCAGGCTGGAAGGGCGTGCAGGAGTGGTTGAGCTTCTACTTCAAGAGCCCGCAGACGGCGCCCGGCCTGTATCCGGAGCACGACCTCTTCATCCAGTTGATGAAGTTGAAGAACACCCTGCGGTTCCTCATGGGTGAGGACCTGATCACCCACCTGGGCCAGGAGTATTACGACTGAGCCGCCGCCGCTTCTGACAAACGATGCTGCCAGGGCCCCGGATCGTTATGCCTCGATTCGGGGCCCGTTTTCTGCGCCTGAACCGGAGATGGAATATGGAGCCCAGGACGAACTCCCAGGTGACCTTGTGGGCCGGCGTCGCCCGCATCGATATCACGGGAGGGGTTACCGACCAGAGCGAAGATCCGCTCTACGCCAGGATCGATGCGGCGAGGAACGAGGACCGGCTGTATGTGCGGGCCCTGGTGCTGCGCAACGAGACGACGACGGCAGTTCTCGTCACCGTCGACGCCGTGGCCATCGCCGAGATTGGTTCCATCGGCAACACCTACCTGGCCAGCGTGCGCAGGCAACTGCAGCAGCAACCGGGCATCGATGGGGATCACATCATTGTCAATGCAAGCCACTGTCACGGCGTGGTCTGCACCGATATCGAAGCACGCACGGTGCGCGCCGTGCGTGCGGCCTGGCAGCACATGGTTCCGGTGCACGTCGGTGCCGGGCGGGGTCATGAAGATCGCATCATGGAAAACCGCCGGCTGCACCTGCGCAATGGCAGGGAGGCGGACGTCCGCCGCGCATACTCTCTGCCTGCGGACGAAGAGGTTGCTGCTGTGGGCCCCGTGGATCCCGACATCGGCATCCTGCGCCTGGACCGGGTCGATGGCACGACTCTGGCGGTGGTCTACAATTTCGCCTGCCACCCGATTCAGGGCATGCCGCACGGTGGCAATACGGCCGACCTCTCGGGATTCGCATCACAGGTTATTGAGCAAGGCATGCAAGGTGCCATCGCCCTGTTCGTTCAGGGCTGCGCCGCGGACATCAACCCAATCCTCTACAAGGATGTCGACAATCCTCCGGATGCCGAGATCCTCGGCCAACGCCTCGGTCTCAGTACCCTGCACGGTGTCAGGCAGATCCGCTGTGACCAGGCGGCGACGCTGAAATTGATCCTTGAGCGGATTGCCCTGCCCCGAGCGGATCTGAGCGTCGCCATCGAAACGCTCGAGGTCGAGCAGGCCCGCCTGCTGCAATCGCTGCGACCGACAAGCCTCAATCTGAAAACGTTCATTGCGCTGTTGCTGCGCCACAGCCTGTCCCCGGAGTTCCCGTCCGACGACAGCCATCGATACCTGCACGAGGCGGCGCTGGGCCGCGATGATCTGCGCCGACTGGACGAGCACAATCTGCGGCTGCTGGAGCAGTACAAGGCGAATGTGCAGAGGATGGAAGAACTGATACGGGTCCAGGTAAATCTGCAACTGCTGCGTATGCATCAGGGCAAGAACATGGCAGCCGCAGCACGCACCGTGGAGGCGGAGGTGGCGGGCCTGCGTGTCGGACCCTTTGTTTTGGTGACCTTCCCGGGAGAACTGTCGGTGCAGACCGGTCTGCGCCTCAAGGAGGCATCACCACACGATCTCACCTTTGTCGCCGGCGTCACCAACGGCTACCTGTACTACACCCCCACGGCAGAGCAATTGCGCAACCGTGGGGGTGCTCAGGAGGACAGTGACTGCCTTGTCGCGCCGGAGTGGCAGCGGCAGTTCGAGGACCACGCCCTGGATCTGCTCAACAGACTGTGAGCCGGCAGGATGGCAACGCCCGGACCCTCGCCGCCATTGGTTCCCATCAGTCGCCGAAGGTTGCGTCTTTGCGTTCGTGCAGCCAGACCGTATTACCGTCAGGGTCGAGGACACAGGCGAAATGGCACACGGGGCTCTCGTTGGCCGGTACTGTCACGGTCACGCCCTTACCCTCGAGTCCGCTGATGGTCGCGGCGACGTCCTCCACTGAGAAGGCCACGGCAGCGCCACCCTTTTGCGCCCGCAGATTCGGGTCAAAGGCGGATG
>JAQCJA010000580.1 GCA_027593305.1 bacterium | reverse complement strand
CAGCTCCAGGAAACGCTGTGCCACCGCCCGCCGTTTCTCTTCCCAGAGCTCCGGCGATGTGATCCCCGCCAGCAGATCATCCCAACTCGTCCGGATCGGCGTCGGTGTCCACTCTGCCCTGGCTGTCGCCATAGATCTCTCCTCAGTCCCGTTGCTCTCGTGTTTCGTGATCTGTCAGTTGCCGTTGGCCGCCTGCAACGCCGCGTGGATGTAGCCGAAGACGTAGGCAAAACCGACCCGGCCCGCTTCGGGCCCGCTGATCCCCGGCACGTGATCGGGCATGATCATGTACGGGTAGTCGACCTCTTTCAGCACGCGCAGGACCTTGAGCATGTTCACATCCCCCTCGTCGGGGAAGACTTCGACGAACTTGCGCAGGCCGCCCCTGATGTTGCGGAAGTGGATATTGAAGATCTTCTTCCGCTCCCCGAAGTAACGAATCACGTCGTAGACATCGTCCGCCGGGTTCTCCAGGCATTCGGACATGCAACCGACGCAGAAGTTCAGGCCATTGCTCGGGCTGTCGTAGAGCTCGATCAGCTTCCTGAAGCCCTCCGACATGCCCAGCACACGATCGACGCCACGGTAGAGTTTGCCGACGCCGATCCCGGGATCGGAGGGATGGCAGGCCAGCTGGACGTTGCACTCCTCGGCGACGGGAATCACCCGCTGCAACCAGTAGTTGATGCGTTCCCACATCTCGTCCGCATCCGCCGGACCATCCTCGAAAACGCCCTTGTCCGGCAGTTTTGCATAGTCAAACGTCGACAGCACGGCGCCGCCACGGCCCTTCTCCGACTCCGTCCGCAGATGCCCGAGGATGGTGATGTTGTAGTTGAATCCTCGCAGACCGGCTGCCCCCGCCATGCGGATGGCGTCACACACGAGATCGAGTTGACGTTCGCGCGCGTCACTGGGTTTGAGGAAGATCGCACCCGTTGACTTGTCGTTGAGGGCGCCGCCGGAACCGATGATATGCATCATTTCCAGGTTGATGCCGAACTTCGCACAGCGTTCGCGCCAGCTCGTGAGCAGGTCCGTCGTCCACTGCTCCAGGGGAATGTTCGGCGTGGTGTCGATGTTGTTCACGCCCAGCTGGGCGAGCATCTCAAGGTCGTGGTCTTCGGGGAAGGTGCCCTGCGTGCCGATGTACATTGCCGCTCCTTTGCGATGGGCTCAGTGTTATGCGCATAGAATAAGCGATTGTGCAGGGCACGGCCGCACACCGACAGGCGGCGCGTGACAGCGGGACCTGGGATCACGTAGTTTTCGCCCACACAGCATACGGGAGATCGACCATGAGTGGCAGCGGCAATGCTGTGTTGATGAATCGCTATCCGGCCATCGCCGACCTCCGCCGTCGTGCCCGGCAGCGCATCCCCTGGTTCGCCTGGGAGTATCTGGACAGTGGCACGGGTGCCGACCAGTGTCTGCGGCGCAACGAGGACGCTCTGGCAGCGGTGACCCTCGATCCCCGGTTCATGAAGGGTGTCTTTCAGCCGCAGCTGGCGACGACTCTTTTCGGCGTGCGCTACGCCGTCCCCTTCGGGGTTTCACCCGTGGGCCTGACAGCCCTCATGTGGCCCCATGCCGAGCGCATCCTGGCCCGTACCGCTGCCACGTACCGCCTCCCCTATACCCTCAGCACGGCGGCCACCGAAGCGCCGGAAACCATCGGGCCGCTGACGGACGGCATGGGCTGGTTCCAGCTGTATCCGCCCCGCGACCCCGAGATCCGTCGGGATCTGCTGGCGCGCGCCCGCGACTCCGGCTTCACCACGCTCCTCGTCACAGCAGACGTTCCCGTCGCCAGCCGCCGGGAACGCCAGCTACGGGCCGGGGTCTCCGTGCCGCCGCGGATCACGCCGCTCATGCTCTGGCGGTGCCTGATGCGCCCGGCATGGAGCTGGGCGACCCTGGTTGCCGGCTCGCCGCGGTTCCGTGGGTTGGAGAAGTATCTCAAGGGCCGGGACATGCGCGATATGCTGGATTTCATCGGTCGCGGCCTGGGTGGTTCCCTCGACTGGGAGTACCTGCAGGCGGTGCGCCAGCAGTGGGATGGCCCCCTCGTACTCAAGGGTGTGCTCTGCGCCGACGAAGCCGAACGCGCCGTGGCCATCGGCTGCGACGGCATCATGGTGTCCAACCATGGCGGCCGGCAGTTCGACGGTGCCCCGGCGGCGATCACGGCTCTGCCCGGGATTGTCGACGCTGTGGGCGAGCGGACAAAGATCCTCTTCGACAGCGGCGTGCGCAGTGGCCTCGACATTGCCCGGGCGCTGGCTCTGGGCGCGGACTTCGTCCTGCTCGGGCGCGCCTTCATGTACGGAGTGGCCGCCCTTGGTCGCCGCGGCGGCGACCATGTGGCGCAGATCCTGACGGCGGATCTGGCGAACAACATGACGCAGCTGGGGTGCGCAAGCTTGAGCGAACTGACAGCGCGTCGGCCCCGCTGAAGTCGGCTCAGGCCGCTGCCATGACCACGTTCCGCGCCGCCAGTTCACGCACATCGTGGTACACCGTCGGCCGCGGCCGTTGCGGCGGATGCCCGAGCGGAGGATGGCTCGGATCGCGCAGTTCGAAACGATCCAGACCCCGGGGCTCATCGAGCCAACTGGCGACATCGTCGGTGACTTCGACGGGACGGCGAAAGACCAGTTCCACGTGATCGAAGGCGGAGATGGCCAGATGCGCCACATGCACACGCGTGATCTGCGCGCCATCCCATGAGGCAACATCGGGCACGAGGACGGGGCCCGTACAGATCTGCCACTGGCCGTCGGCAACGTTCAGGTTCATCACGTTCACCGGATACTCCAGCGTCACCTGGCAGCCTGTATCCTGATCGAGATAGGTACTGCGGGCACTCAGCACGTCGTTCGCCAGTGTCGCCTTGTATACCGACTGCGGGTCCAGCAGGTCCCGGGCCCCGGCATGCTGGCGAATATCGATCGTATGGGCGGCGAAGGCCTCCTGCAGGTTCGCCGCCGGCGTGTGTGCCACGTCATCGAGGGACGCGGCGATGTGGATCTTGTGGGTCGGGCTGAATGCCATGCGCCACTCGCCGTTGGGGATCTGGATGAGATTGCGCCGGGCGATGGTGAATTCCGAACGGCAGGGTGATCCCAGATAGATCTCTACAGGTTCCTCGGCCTCGGGATGCTGCACCGAACAACTCGCCTGCA
>JAQCJA010000579.1 GCA_027593305.1 bacterium | reverse complement strand
GCAGGCGCGTGATGACGACGCCTCGCCATCGCGGGCCCTGTCCGCCACGAACCAGGCGATTCGTGATGTGGCCCGTGAGGAGGGTGTGCTGCTGGTCGATATGGACGAACTCTTTGCGGCGCAGAGCCCGCACGGTCTGGTGGGTTTCCAGCTGATCGAGGACTACGTGCACCCGACGCTGCAGGGGCACCGGGAGATCGCCTGGCACCTGTGGCAGGCGCTGGAACGATCCGGCTGGCTCGGTCCCGAGGTCGTGACACAACGCCCCGGCTTCGATGCCCTCGTCGCGCAGCGACCGACCACGGAGAATCTGGCGAACCCCAACTGGCTCTACAATCAGGGCATCGTGCTGGCCGTCCAGGGACGGGAGGATCTGGCGATCGCCAAGTTTCGCCAGGCGGCAGACCTGTTGCCGACCCATGGTGGGGCGCTGGGGAATCTGGTCAGCCTGTTGCTCAAACAGGGCCAGGGGGAGGAGGCTCTGCCATTGGCGGAGGATCTCGTGGCGATGTACCCCGATTACGCGAACTTCCAGCTGTATCTGGCGCTGGCCCTTGCAGATCAGCAGGATACCGCACGGGCGCAGTTTCACTTTGAGCAGGTTCTGCGACTGCGCGCGCACGATCCCATGGCACACTACCAACTTGGGATCCTCCGTGAGCAGGAGGGTGACGAGGCGGTCGCCATCGAGCACTACAGCCGGGCCATCGAGAGCTTCGGCGCATTTCCGGAGGCCCGCTACGCTCTGGGTGTACTGCTGCTGCGTCAGGGCCGGTTCGACGTGGCGCGGCAACACCTCGAACAGGCACTCTCCGGCCAGCCGGGGGACGTCGACGTGTTGCGCCATCTGGGCCTGATCAACGAAGCTCTGGGGGACTCTGGCGCAGCGCAGTCTCGTTATGAGCAGGCACTGGCTCTGGATGCCGACAATCCTGAGGTGCTGCACGAACTTGCCCGCTTGCAGGGCAACGAGTGATGGCTTTTGTGACGCAAATCGACGAGGAGAAGCAGACGTGGGCAGAATGAAGATGGCCGTGATCGGTCTGGGGATGGGGCGGGGACATGCGCGCGGCTACCACAGCCACCCGCAGGCGGACCTGGTGGCCATCTGCGATCCCGACGAGTCGCGGCTGCGGGACGTACAGGCCGAACTCGACGTGCCGCGCATCTATACCGATGCAGAGGCAATGTTCGCCGCCGAGGATCTGGACGGTGTCAGCATTGCTGTACCGAACAAATTCCACGCGCCGCTGACCATCGCCGCGCTGCGGCATGGGCTGCATGTGTTATGTGAAAAACCCATGGCGATGACGGTGAAGGAAGCGGAAGCGATGAACGCTGCTGCAACCAGAGCAGGCCGCAATCTGATGATCAATTTCTCCTTCCGCTTCACCGACGCCAGCTACGCGCTGAAGAAGCAGGTTGATGCCGGCGTTGTTGGCGACATCTACTTCGGCCGCAGCGTCTGGCACCGCCGCCGGGGCATGCCACGCTTCGGTGGCTGGTTCGGCATCAAGGAGATGTCCGGTGGCGGCCCCCTGATCGATCTGGGGGTGCACCGTCTGGATCTGGCCCTGTGGCTGATGGGTTATCCCGATCCGATCGCCGTCAGCGGCTCGACGTACAACCGCATTGCCGGGCCCCTCGCAAAGGAGGAGCGCAAGGCTTTTGATGTGGAGGATCTGGCGTGTGGTCTGGTAAAGTTCGCCAATGGCGCAACCCTGATTCTGGAGGCCAGTTGGGCGCTGAACCAGCAGGAGCGCGAACACATGACGACCAACCTGTACGGGGATCGCGGTGGGCTCGTGCACCGCAATGTCGGCGGCGGCTACGACTTCACCGCCGAGATTTTCACCGATGAGGGTGGTGATCAGTTCACGAAGAAGCTCGATTGGCGAACAGGGACAACCCCTTCATCCTACCACGAATTCGTCGACAGCATCATCGACAGGCGACCGCCCATGGCGACGGGTGAACAGGGATGGAAGGTGATGAAAATTCTGCAGGGGATCTACAAGAGTGCCGCGACGGGGCGGGAAGTCCGCTATCGGTAGGCGTCCCCGCCAAGCGTCTCGATGGATCTGTACTGGTGGTTGGCCCAGCCATCGGGCGCCCCATGGTAGAAGCTCAGAGCGGTTGTGTACAGGCGCGGTGTAACGGCTTACCTCACGAGAGGTGGACGAGTCTCAGCCCCGCGACGGCTCATGCGCATGCCGGTGATGCAGGTCCGGCCAGTGCGGATGCCGGTGCCGTGTCGCATCATGGTCATGCAGGTGGGTGTGTCGGATCGTGGCGGGCAGGCCGTCATGCTCATGGGTGTGATGCGCATCGTCATGGCGATGCGTGTGATCATGGGATATGGCGTCGTGAACATGATCATGCGCGTGGTTCTCCAGCAGCAGAAAGCCGACGCCGATGGCGAACAGGGGTGCCGCCAGCACGTGTATCAGTGTCAGCGGCTCTCCAAGGGCCACCACGGAAAGAGCGACGCCAAACAACGGGGCACAGGCAAACAACACCTGCGCCCGCGTGGCGCCAAGGTTCTGTGCGGCGTGGATGTAGAGCACGATGCTGGCTCCGTACGACAACGCACCGACCAGCAGGGCGGCCAGCAGTTCCGGTGCGCCCGTTGAGAACGGCTGCAGCCAGACACCGATGGCCAGATTCACCGACCCGGCGACGAGGCCCTTCCACAGGGTACTCTGGCTCGGCGAGATGCCGTCGATGAGAGCCGTGAGATGATTGTCCATTCCCCAGCAAAGACAGGCGACAAGAACGAGGCCCCCTGCCGCAAGACCCGCCGCATTCGGGTCCCAGGCGAGCAGCGCCGATGCAAGCAGTGCGGCAGCAACACCGAGCCAGCCCCTGCGACCGAGATGATCGTGGAAGATCCACACACCCAGCGCGGCAGTGGCCGCCAGCTCGAGATTGAGCCACAGAGATACCGACGCAGCCTGGGCCAGGCGCAGGCCAAAGAGCAGAGCCAGGGGCCCGAGAATGCCGCCGAAGACCACAGCGCCCAGCAAGCGCATGCGTGTTTTTGTATCGGCATGTATCGGCGCCATGAGACCGCCCTGGCGCAGCGCGATGGGTGCCACTGCCAGCGCCGCTCCCAGGTAGAGCAGGCCCGCCAGTTGAAATGGCGTCAGTTCCTCCAGCAGCATCTTGCTCGCCGTTGTGGCGACA
>JAQCJA010000030.1 GCA_027593305.1 bacterium | reverse complement strand
TGAGGTACTCCGATGGGTAGTGGTTTTTCGAAAATGAAAAAACAAGTCGATCTTCTGCTTGATCTCTGCCGGATCGACGAGCGTCGTACCGACAACGATACCGGTGCCCGCCAACCGCTTCGGCACTTCCTGCATGATCCGCTGCACTTGTTCGGATCCCGTCTGTCCTGCCAGCCCGAGAGAGGCGGACAGATCCAGCGGGCCGACGAGGATGATGTCGATGCCGGGAACTGCGGCGATGTCGTCGAGATTGTCCCACGCCTGCTGGCTCTCCATCTGGCAGATCAGCAGGGTTTCGTCGTTGGCCGTATCCAGTACGGTCTGCCAGTCGACGCCGGCAATACGGGTCCACATCGGCGACAGGCCGCGGTTGCCTTCCGGTGCATAACGTGCGGCATCTACGGCACGGCGGGCTTCGTCGGCCGTATTCACCTGGGGCACCATGACCAGTACGGCACCCACGTCGTAGGCCTTCTTGATCAGCCCCGGGTCATTGTGGGCGACGCGGATCATGGGCGCCACGCCCCGCTGCCGGGCGAGGACGGGAATCACATCCAGTGCTTCCACGCCATAGGGCATGTGTTCCGTGTCGATCCAGAGAAAATCGATGCCTGTGCCGAGGGTGGGTCCGGCGATGTGCGGCGAAAAGGCGGCCAGACCCGTGCCGAAAACGACGTCGCCGCCGGCGAGTTTCTGCTTGATGGGGTTGGGATACATGAGTTGTCGTCCTTTGTCAGTACAGGGTCCAGAGGAGCCAGAGGCCCAGACCGATGCGATACAGTGCAAAGGTGTGGGTGCCATGACGTTCGAGGAAGCGCAGCAGGAAGCCGATGCTGGCATAGCCACTGATGGCGGCGGCGGTGATGCCAAGGGCCAGATTCAGCAGTCCGTCTGTGCCGGGTCCGGCCGCCAGCAGGTCGAGCAGTTCCAGCAGACCGGCGCCGCCGATCGCCGGCAGACCCAGAAGAAAGGAGAAGCGTGCTGCCTCGGCTCGACCCAGACCGACAAAGAGGCCCCCCATGATCGTCGAGCCGGAGCGTGAGCATCCCGGGATGAGGGCCAGCGCCTGACACAGGCCGATGATCTGGATGCGCCAGAAGGTCAGTTGCCCCAGATCGCGGTTGCGCGGGGCCAGACGTTCTGCCAGAAGCAGCAGCAAAGCCAGCACGATGAGCGCGGCGGCTATGACGGTCAGGCTGCGCGCCTCCGTGGTGATGAACTCCTTGAAGCTGAGTCCGAGCACCACGATGGGCACCGACGCGGGCACGATCGACCAGGCCAGCAGTGTGTCCGGTGTGCGCCGCAGGTCGCGGTGGCGGACGCCGTCCAAGGCAGCCAGCGTCAGGCGACGGATGTCGCCGGCAAAGTAGATGAACACCGCCGCGAGGGTGCCCAACTGGATGGCAGCCGAAAATGCGGCACCCGGATCGCTCCAGCCAAGAAAATGAGGAACGACACGCAGGTGGGCCGTGGAAGAGACAGGGAGAAACTCCGTGAGGCCCTGAACGAGACCCAGGAAGATCGCCTGCAGAGGCGTCATAGACTCATGCGATTCGGGACTCATGCGATTCGGCGGCACTCCATGTAGTAGCGCTTCTCCTCGGCCTCGCCGAGGGAGAAACTCTTGCGTGGCAGTGGACCATCCCGGCGGATGGTCGCAAACAGCGCATGTTTGTCGATGACTTCGGCGAGCAGGCCGATGTTGCCCTTCATGCCGCCGAGACGGCGCACCGCCTCTTCACCGTGGATGTAGTCCACGGCCATGGGCGCATGGGTCCGTTCAAAATCGGTGAGAAATTCCTGCAGACTCACCACGGGCAGACTGTGTGTCGGTTCATGCAGGACGATGACACCCTTGCGATGGCCGGCGACAAAGGGCAACCGGTGGCGGCTGGTGTCTGAGGCAATCCGCCGGGCCTGCTCCCAGGATGCTTCCGTGGTACAGGTCTCCACGGAGACCTCGCGGGCAAGAGCCGGGCAACCCGTCCGCAGGGCGGTCAACAGGACCTCGAGCTCGCAGCCGAATAACGCCCGGTGAATGGGCTCAAATACGAGGCCGCTGTCATGCAGGTTCACCAGTTCAACCAGAGCGTAACGGGCGGCGTGGTCCTCGATGCCCGTCAGACCACCGTTGCTGTCCTTCAGCTGCTGCCAGACGGCCTGGGCCGTGGCAAAGGAGTGGTTGCCGTCCCCCATGGCATAGAGCATGGGGGCATCCGGCCCGCCGCTTTTGTCGGTGGCCAGCAGGCGACGCAGTGCCGCCACGACCTGTTCGATCAGGGGGGCCTCACGCACATGCCAACCCCGTACCCTGCCCCCGCCGAGCATGAGCTGTGTGTCATACAACAGCGGCAGAGAGTGCTCAAACAGGGGCTCGATGACGGTTTGCTCCGCATCATCGATCAGGACCATGATGTGCGGCACTTCCAGGGGGGCCCCGCGACGCACCTCGATTCGTGGCGCAAGTCGTGATACCACTGTGCCCTCGGTCGTGCGAATCAGGGTCCTGGCATCGGCAGCGTAGCTGTACTGCTCCAGGTCGAGAGCCACAAGCAATCCACGCCGGCTGGCAACGTGTGGCGTCTGCCGGTCCGTGAGGACAAACCCCGGAGGCAGTTCCTGCAGGACATCACTGGCAACGTAGTCCACCATGTGGGCGCGGATGTCGGCGATCCGCTGCCGGTGGTCGGCAGCTCCGAGGTAGGCCTCGGGGAAGACGAGGTGCAGGGTTGACGGCGCCGGACCGATGTGGCGGGCGACATCCTCCCAGTACCCTGGAAAGGAGGTGTGCTGGTCGCAGGCGATGACGGCCCAGGTTTCGGTGGGTATGTCGGCCCGAGGCAGAAGTATGCGAGGCGCCTCAAGGGCAATGTCAGGAAAACGCATGCGCAGCAAGATGGCCCATATCTGCTTCTGCCGCCAGCGCCGCAGGGAGGGATATAGACCTTATTATATGCACAGCACGTGTCGTGCAAACTGACGAGGGACCAGGCAGTGTTGAAGCACAAGAAGAGTCGGCGTCGGCATACCGGCCCATTCCGCGTCATCCACGAGGATGAGGACATCGTCGTCGTCGACAAGGATGCCGGTCTGCTCACGGTGCCGATTCCCAAATCCAACGCGCGCAACCTGAAAGAGCTTCTGGACCGATATCTGGAGAAGCGCAGGGGGCGGGCCCTGCAGGTGCACCGTATCGATCGCTACACCTCGGGCCTCGTGGTCTTTGCGCGCAACCCCGATGCCCGCGAACGACTGGTGACGCAGTTCCGGGCGCGCACGCCGGAGCGTCTGTATCTGGCCATCGTCCGTGGTGTCGTCGAGGCCGACAAGGGCACGTTGCGCCATCAACTGGACCTGACGCGGGACGGCTTCCGGCAGAAGGTGGTGCCGCGGGGAGGCACAGAGGCGATCACCCATTATCACGTGCGCGAGCGCCTGGCAAACCTCACTCTCGTCGAGGTCCGTCTCGAAACGGGCCTGAAAAACCAGATCCGGGTGCAATTCCAGGCCGCCGGTCACCCGCTGATGGGAGATCGACACTACGAAGGCGCCGAGGCGGGGGAACGGCTGCTGAGTCGGCAGGCCCTGCATGCCTGGCGCCTGTCGTTTCTGCACCCCCGGACAGGACGTAGTGTCGGCTTCGAGTCACCTCTGGCTGCCGATCTGGCCTATCTGTGGAACCGCATGCGCGAGCCACCGCCACCTGTGAGCAAGGCCCCCCCGGTGGCGCCACGGGTGATCGAGGCGCCGGTCCTGCGGGTGCCAGACATCGAAGAGCCGGACACATGGTGATTTCCGCGGCCCAGATCACCACCTTCCTGCAGGACGGGGCCGTCACACTGGAGACGCCCTTCACCAGCGACCAGATCCAGGCAGCTGCGGCAGCATTCGACCGGATCGTGCCGGCGTCGCCCCCGGATGCGCAGGGGCAACAGCGATTTCGCACGTCCACGACGTGCAGCTTCTTCGACCCGGAACTGGTGGACCTGATTCAGCACCCATTCCTGGAAGAGGTCGCCCGGGGCGTACTGGATGCCAAGGATGTGAGATTCCTGCAGACAGCGGCTCTGGCGACCTACCCGCAGCCAGCGGCTCCTTTCACCTTCGATCAGCATATCGATCTGCAGTACACCCGTGCCGATCTCGACGCCTCTCCGCGGCGCATCGTCTGCACCTTTTTCCTGTGGCTCAGCGATGTAACAGAGTCGCGGGCGCCCCTGATGTACCGCGCCGGGAGCCATGTGCCGCTGGCCGACTGCTGGCAGCGTCAGCCGGGCCTGCAGCAGCATCTGCCACGGGTCATCGGCATTCCCCTGGCCGACCTGCCAGCACTGGCGTACGGAGATCCGCAGCCCCTGCTGGCCCGCGCCGGTCAGGCGACGGTGTTGACGACTGCCATGGTTCATGGCGCCTCGGTCAACCTGGACTCGCTGGCGCGCAAGGCTCTGGTCGTGACCTTCACCGCCGTCGGCGTGACGGTTGCCCTGCCACAGGCGCAACGGGAAGCCAAGGACGCCTATGAGGCCGGCCTGGTTCTTCGGCTGCGCCCGGAACGGCGCCACATTCTGGCGGCGCCAGACTGAGCCGATCCGCACCCTCGCGGTCTGCACCGGCAGGCAAAACGGCGGGGCAACAGGTACACGTAACATCAGGGTAAACAGACATTTACCTTTCTCGTCCCGGCACCTTTACAGAGTTTGACAATCTTCCCTATATTGACCTCTGATGGTTCAAATCAGACTACCAATCGCAGTCTTCTCGGGATTCCGCCACCTCGGACGCGGGCCCCGAATCTTACTGAGCGCGTTCGAACGAAGTATTCTCAACGCGAGGGAGGTCGCTATGCGTTTTGTACCAACCCGATCCGGGCCCGTGCTGTGGGTTGCCACAGCCGCACTGCTCGTACTGAGCAGCATGGCCATGGCCGGCAACGGAAAACTTGCTGGCAAGGTGACGGATGCGTCTGGTCTGCCGTTGATCGGCGCCAACGTGGTCACCACTGTGGGAACAACACCCAGGGGAACAACAACGGACGACGAGGGCAAATATTTCATCCTCAACGTGCCACCGGGATCCTACACAGTCACTGCCAGCTACATCGGCTTCAAGGCGCTGGCGCAGACAGATGTCTCCGTCAGTCTGGATCTGACGTCGGCTGTCGATTTCAAGATGGACCGCCAGACGATTTCCGGGCAGGTTGTCACCATCGTCGCCGAAGCGCCCCTGGTGGAGAAATCACGCACCTCGAGCAGCGCCTCCATCGGTGTCGCTGAACTCAACAATACCATGCCCGTTTCCGACATCAGCGAGCTGGTGGAAACGACGCCGTCCGTCTTTGGTGGCTACATCCGCGGCGGTCGCAAGTCGGATTCGCGGATTCTGCTGGACGGGATCGACGTGTCCGACACGTATTTCCGTGGCGGTGAAGGCACGGGCGTGTCCAACGGCTACGCTGTGCAGAATCGCTCCACCGCCAACGAATACTCTGCCGTCGGCATCAACACGTCGTCGGTGCAGAGCCTCGACATCATTTCGGGGACGTTCAACGCCGAGTATGACGCCGCATCGGCTGGCATCATCAACATCACCACCCGTGAGGGTGGCGACGAGGTCGAGGCGCGCCTGTTCTTCCGCTTCAGTCCGTCTGGCATCAAGAATGCGGGCACCGGTGTCTACAGCGATCTGAACGACTACATCGCTGAGCGCGACACCAAGCTGGCCAGCACGGAGGCGGCCGATCGTGCCGCCGCCGCCGCCTACACCTTCGACAACAGCACGATCGACAAGGTTGGTTACGGCGACGATCTGCCTTACGAGGCGGAGTTGTCCATCGGTGGTCCCATCAGCGACAAGACGCACTACTTCGGCACCCTGCGTTACGTCGACGATAGCGGTCAGTTCTCCTATGAGCAGCACCGGTCGGCGCGTTACAGCCTCAAACTCACCCACCAGGCTTCGGACGCCATCAAGCTGACAGCCAGTGGCACGGTGGATGATGGCGGCGGACTCGGGGGCTGGACGAACCGGGATTTCAGCGGTGTCTACAAGTTCTTCCCCGAAGGCAACATGGGGAACAAGAAACTGGGCTCCATGGGTTTTCTGGCCCTGACGCACACCTTGTCGCACAACACGTTCTACGAAATCAAGGTCTCTCAGCTGAACCGCAAATCCGAGTTCGGCTACTCGGACGACAATGCCAACGGCACGCCGGAGATCGGTGAGGATGGTGACTTCATCCGCATCGATACAGCGGCAGAGGCGGCCCTGTATCTGGGCGTCGACGGCGGCAACGGCACACGTCCGGATGGCACACCCTCCTTCTTCAGCACGCTGATCCAGGATCAGAGCTTCAGCCTTGGATTCTCGCGCAATCAGTACCGCTTCAAAAAGGCGGCGTTCTACTACAATGAAATCGAGCGCAACGTCACCCAGGCGAAGTTCGATATCACCAGCCAGGTGAACTACAACCATCAGCTCAAGGCGGGCGTCATGTTCCGCCGGCACGAAGTCAACAATTTCGAACAGTTGACGACCGTGCCCATCGGCTACGATCTGCAGTTCCCGTTTCAGCAGACCCAGTTCGAGGTCAATCCGAAGGAATACTCCGGTTACGTACAGGATCGCATCGAATATGAAGGTGTGATCGTCAACGCCGGCCTGCGCCTGGATGGCTTTGATGTCGGTGTCGATCAGTTCACCGATTTCTTCGATCCTTTCGTGCTCGAAACATTGTCGACGGGACAGGTTGCGCGCACAGAGGTGCGGGACCGCGACATCGCCATCAAATGGTTCTGGCAGCCGCGTCTGGGCATCTCGCATCCGGTGTCCGAGAAGTCGGCGATGTACTATTCGTGGGGCAAATTCTACTCGGCGCCCTCTTTTTCAACGATTTATGAGAATTACGGCACCTTTGCCCAGGAGTCGCTGCCGAGCACGCAGGACGTCGCCAGGGACCCGTCGCAGGCAACTGCGTACGAGATGGGTCTGCAGTACAGCTTCCATCCCGACTACCTGCTCGACATCGCCGCCTACTACCGCGATATCGACAACTACAGCAACATCGGCTACTCGATCAATCCGGTAACGGGGGGCTCGTATACGCTGATCACAAGTGGTGGGTATGCCGACAGTCGTGGTCTGGAACTGGGCCTGGAGCGTCGGGCTTCCAGTCGCGTCAACTGGCGCCTGAACTACGCCCTGAGCTACATCAAGGCGTCGGGATCTGCCGGCGACGTCAGCCCGTATCCGTCGCAGACGTCCTTCGCTGCTTCCCAGGGCGACACGGACATTCCTTTCGACGAGCGTGAAAGCTTCAATACGATCGAGCGCACCGTCGCCGGTGGCAGCAATCCTCTGACCTCCGGTTTCGATCGCACCCATCGTCTGGCGTTGACGCTGATGGCCGATCTGCCATACGCCATCGGCAGTTCGATGATCAGCAGCTTTGAGAGCGGTTTCCTCTATCAGGTGACTGCCACCTCAACGGATCCCCGTCAGAACGAGACCAAGCGGGCGCCATTCAACATGACAGTGGATCTGCGGCTTACGCGCGGATTCGACTATGGCAATCAGCGCATCAGCGCTTTCTTCGAGGTCCGGAATCTCCTGGATCGCGAGAATATCATCGCCTTTAACGGCGGCGGGACATCAGAGGATCAGATCCTCTGGGAAACCAAAGAGGATCCGACAGGTGTACTCGGCCGGGCCTTCAACGGAAACGGTCAGCCCATTTATGGGCCGGCACGTCGTCTGAACCTCGGGTTCAGCCTCGACTTCTAAATCCTGCCGACTACAGCTTAGGAGATCCATATCATGACCAAGTTCCACACCACAACACGAGTAGCGTTGGCGCTGGCTCTCGTGACGCTGGTGTCGACCCAAGCCCGGGCGCAGGCCCAGGGCGGCGTCTTCACTGCGGGCGACCTGTGGGAGACTTTTCTGCCCACCAACGTCGCCAAGAGTTATCGCGAGTCGGGTAGTGATTCTCCCGACGATTACTACATGCTGATCCGCGTGGGCAACCTCGATCGTCAGTGGACGACACCGAGCATGACCTACCCCGGAGGCGAGAACATTCACCTGCCCTGGGAACAGCAGATCCAGATCGTTGAGTACAATCCTGACCCAGCCTTCAATCCGTACGCGCGCGGTGATGATCCCAATAAGGGGCACTTCGCCTACGGGTTTTTCCTCGACGGCATGGCCGGTGCCGAGCGCTCGACCTTCGACGCCGGGGCGCACTGGGTCGATGACAACAATCGGCACGTGCAGATGTACGAGGGACTGACACCGACCAACCTCGGCATCGACGTGCAGTACCGCATCCGCCAGTACTCGATCAACACCGCCAACCTGAACGACTTCATCGCCATTGAGATGGGGCTGACCAATACGGGTGAGGTCGACATCGACGCGGATGGCACAGTGGATCGCAGCGGCAACCGCATCAATGCACTGACGTTGAGCATGCGCCACGAGCCGATCAACTCGATGACGAACGGCGTCAACGGCCGCCGCGGTGCCAGCGGCTGGTTCACGGGGCCCGCCTCAGGCTACGATGCCACACCGGATGCCGATGGCAACCCCTGGGATGTGCCGGTGATCTTTACCGGGCCAACGAACGATCTGACCAAGGGTGCCGGTCCTGACGGTGTGCCCTGGGCAGCGGATGGCTCGCGTCGTCTCGGCGCCACGATGAACAGCCGTGGCATCTACTACGACATCTTTGCCGGTTTCCAGTTCATCGCCGCCAAAGAGGGCGCCCTGCCGGCGTCCGGCAGCAGTGCCGGACAGCCAGACAAGATGACGATCTACGACAGTCATCCTGTCGGCGCCGGAGCCGAGCGCGGTTGGTACACGACAGTTGAGAAGGACAGTGACACACGCAACAACGCCATGATCGAACATCGCATGTCGATGGGTGTCTGGTTCGATGGTGATGCCATCGGCAACCGCGGCGATTACACCGAGCGCGACACGCCACTGCAGAGTCTGGCCAACCTCAAGCCGGACCCGAACTGGTTTGATCCGAACGACGCCGATATCGTCAATGGGGACCCGCTGTCCTTCATCGACGCCGTGCGTCCCGAAGGGGAGCGTGGCAAGCCCCGCGGCGACATGAAGTACAACGGCACCTTCATCCAGAACTGGGAGAAGGACAATGCCAGCAACTGGCCCAATGCACCCGAAGAAGCGGCCGACTGGGATGAGGGTTTCTCCATCGGCTATAACTTTGACGGCAAGCACCGCGCCGCCATTGGTCCTTTTGCTCTCGAAGTCGGCGAGTCGATGAATGTCACGCTGATCGAATACGGTGGTTTCCGTCTGCAGGGCGTGCGCAAGGCGCGCAAGGCCGGGCAGTGGGCATACGACAACAACTGGAACGTGCCCGCACCACCGCCGAGTCCCGAAATGGTTGTGGCGCCAAACGTCAGCGGCCGCATTGACATCAAGTGGGATGACCGGGCGCAGACGGCGGCAGACTTCGCCGGCTACAAGGTCTACCGGTCGACGCCTTTCCCGAACGTGGATTCGCAGCAGCTGGGCAGTATGCGTCTGGCCGATACCTATCACCTGCAGACGACGCCGAATATGAGCGACGCCAATCTGGTCGCTCTCGGCATCCCCAACAACCCGAACATCTCTTCTTCTGGCTACAAACAGCAGGAGCCGAATGCGTCGGGTCCCTATCGTCTGATCGCCAATATACCCGCCAGCGAGTTGGGTCGGTACCGCAATCCGAACGCGGCGGCCGACGGCTATGAGTACGTGTTTGAAGATGCCAGCGATCTGGTCGCCTTCGGCTTCACGTACTACTACTACGTGGCCGCCTATGACAACCAGAGTGGTACGGTCGTTGGCCAGCCGTTCACCTCGCTGGAGTCGCACCGCGTCAACTTCAACGGTCGCTCGGGCCTGTGGGAGCAGACTTTCCACTACGCCACGGCGAACGTCTTTTTCCCGGAGCAGAACGACATTCAGGGCCGCAAGGACATCGGTGCGGCGTTCGTGCTGAAGTCACCACTGGTGTCCCCAGCGGCTCTGCAGTCGGGCGCAACGAAGATCCGGGTGACACCCAACCCGTACAAGGTCGAGGCGCTGCACGACACCGGCCTTGAGCACAAGATCCTGTTCAGCAATCTGCCCACAGGTGTGAAGGTCACGATTCTGGATGTGTCAGGTCAGATCATCGATGTACTGCGCTTTGAGGGCACCAACCCGGCGGATGGTACCATCTTCTGGGATATGTTCTCCAAGGACGGGATCGAAGTCACCAGCGGCCTTTACATCTACGTGGCGGAGTACCCCGGTGGAACGCAGACCGGCCACTTCGCGATCCTGCGCTAACGAGACCGGAGACTGAGAATGACATTCTATAGAAAGTGCGTACTGGGGCTGGCGCTGGCGGCGCTGGCAGTTGGCCCTGCGGACGCAGCACGTAAGTCCGGCCTTACTGGCGCGGCATTTCTCAAGGTTGGCGTTGGCGCCCGTGCGACAGGTCTTGGTTCGGCCTACACCACGGTCACCGGTGACGCCACGCAGATGTTCTGGAACCCGGCGGGTATCGCCATCGAGCGCGGCATGCAGGCGACGATCAACTACAATCAGTGGATCGCCGATCTCAACCACGCCGCCGTCGGTGTAAGCAAGAAATTCGGGGATTTTGGCACCGTCGGTATCGGTGTTGTCAGTCTGGGGTTGTCCGGCATCGACGCCGATCGCGACCTGGTGCCTTCGTTCATCGAGGGCTTCACCCCCTTTGATACGAATACGGGTGACTACGACTATCAGGACCTCTCCGTGGGCATCACCTGGGCCCGTCAGGTCACCGATAAACTCGCCATGGGTGTGACGGGCAAGATGATCAGCCAGTCCATCGATGATGAGAGTGCTACCGCCTTTGCTCTCGATGTGGGTGCCATCTACCACATCGGCTACCGCGGCGCCCGTATCGGTGCCCGGTTGAACAACCTCGGCAATGACATCGACTTCTTCGATCGTCAGAGCGCACCACTGCCGCTGATCTTCAGCGTCGGTTCCGCCATCGACATCATCGAGGAAGACGACATGGGCACGAAGTTGACGCTCATGGCGGATGCCACCAAGCCTCAGGACAGCGATCAGCTGGTCTTTGCCGCCGGCGAGTTGCAGGTTCTGCACAGGTTGAAGCTGCGTGGTGGGTACAAGTTCAACTACACCGGTGTGACGGATGACAAGACGGACGAGATCACCGGCCATTCGGGTGAGGCACTGTCGCCGAACAACCCGACGAGCACCGACTTCACGTCTGACCGTACCGAGGAGGGCTACACCCTTGGCATGGGCGTCGATGTGTCGCTGGCCGGGTACGACGTTGTGGTCGACTACGCCTTCACGGAGTTCGGTATTCTCGACAACGTGCACCGCGTGTCGCTGAATCTGAGCTTCTAGGTCAGGCGCGGTTCCACGGTTTACAGGAAACGCCCCTGGGAGCCATTCCCGGGGGCGTTTTTCATCCCGCCCAAAGGACTTGCCATGTTGCGCAGACATTTCTTCCGTGATGCCCTGGCCGTGGTGGGTGGAGCCGCCACCCTGGCTGTTGCTGCACGCGCCGGGGCCAAGGGGCTGAAGATCCCCGAGGGGGGCCAGATAGACCCGCGCGACCGCAAGTTCTGGCAAGGTGTGCGCCAGCAGTTTCCCCTGACAACGAAGAAAACCTATCTCAACACCGGCGGTCTGGGGCCATCGCCGCAGATGGCGATCGATGCCGTGCAAGAGAAAATGGATGCGCTGGAGGCGATGTCTGAAGTCGGGCATACCCACGACCTCTGGCAGGAAATCAAGGGCAGTGCCGGTCGCTTGCTCGGTTGTGATGCAGACGAACTGGTCTACACGCGCAACACCACGGAAGGCTCCAACATCGTCTGTAATGGTCTGCCTCTGGAGCGTGGCGACGAAGTCATCACGACCACCCATGAGCACGTGGGTAATACCATCGACTGGCTTGCCCGGCAGCGGCGTGACGGCATCGTGGTCAAGACCTTCACCCCATCCATGGTGTCGGCGCAGGAAAACGTGGAGCGCATTGCGGCGTTGATCACACCCCGCACCAAGGTGCTGAGCCTGTCCCATGTCACCTGTGCTACGGGGCAGATCCTGCCGATGCAGGAAATTGGCAGACTGGCAGCGGCGCACGGGCTCTGGTACTTCGTTGACGGCGCGCAGTCTGCGGGCATGATGCCCGTGGACGTCAGGAGTTGGGGCTGTCACGCCTACGCCACGAGCGGACACAAGTGGTTGCTGGGCCCCAAAGGGACAGGGCTGCTCTACGTCAGCCGCCAGGCGCAGGACGTGATCGAACCGAAGTTCGTCGGCGCCTACTCCGCCGGTGGTGCGTGGGACATGATCACCACGGGGGAGTTCACCTTTGAAAAGACGGCGCAGCGCTACGAATACGGCACCGTCAACGTGCCCCTCTTCGTCGGGCTTGGGGCATCGATGGATTTCCTGCTGCGCATCGGCATGGACAACGTCTGGCGGCACAATCACGCCATGGGTGCGGCGCTGAAAGAAGGACTCAACGAACTGGGTGCAGAGGTGCTCTCACCGCAGGTAAGTGAGGAACACAGCAGCATCATCACCTTCAGGATCGCCAACATGCCGTACGCCGACCTGCAGGGCTATCTCAGTCGAGAACACAAGCTGCGCACGCGGGGGATCTACGAGGGCGGGTTGAACGGATTACGGATCTCCCTGCACCTGTTTAATGATTTTGCTGACGTGGAGCGCGTGCTTGACGGTGTCAGCGCTGCCATGAAGGCCTGAGTACCGGGCGCGATCAGGCAACCGCTTCAGGGCGTCTGCGTCATCGTCTCCGTCATCGTCTGGGCCTGCAGCAGCGCCGCGACGCGTTCGGTTTCGTGCCAGACACGCAGCAGGTTGCCCCCCCAGAGCTTGCGGATCTGCGGCTCGGTGTAGCCGCGACGGACCAGTTCGGTGGTGACATTCAGTGTCTGACTGGCATCGTACCAGCCATCGATGCCGCCACCACCGTCAAAGTCGGAACTGATGCCGACGTGATCGATGCCGATCAAGTGCACGGCGTAGTCGATGTGATCGACAAAGTCCTGCACATTCGGTGGCGGCCAGGCGTTGTGGATCGTTGCCAGGCGCGTGTCATGCTCGGCGCGTTCCGGGGGTGCCAGATCCTCCAGCTTGCGCTCGGGTCCAAGGCCGAAGGTCGTGCGCAGAGCCTGCAGGGCGGCACCCTTCTCGGGCGGATCCACCTTCACATACAGGCCGAAGGCAACCGTCTGCATGACACCGCCATTGTCACGCAGGGCCAGCATCTGTTCGTCGTCGAGATTGCGCGGGTGATCGGCCAGGGCGCGCACGCTGGAGTGGGAGGCGATGACGGGGGCCTGGGACAGGCGCACCGCATCGAGCATGGATTGCCTGGAGATATGCGACACGTCGACCATGATGCCGACGCGGTTCATTGCGGCGATGACCTGCGCACCGAAGGGGCTGACACCGCCGTGTTCCGCGGTGCTGTCATCCCAGGCGCGCGGCGTGGCTGAGTCGCAGATGTCGTTGTGCCCGCCATGGGCCAGAGTGATGTAGCGGGCACCAAGCGCATGGTAGCGGTCGATCAGGGTCAGGTCGCGACCGATGACGAAACCATTCTCGATGCCGATGGCGGCGACCTTTTTTCCGGCGGCATGAATGCGGGCCACATCATCGGCGGTGTACGCCAGTTCGATCTGCTCCGGGTACAGTTCTTCCGTCACCCGGTGGATGGCGTCGAATTTCACCATGGCGGCAGTATGGGCGGCGTTGGCCGCCGCGTCACGTTCCCTGGTCTGGCGGACGTAGACGATCCAGAACACGGCATCGAGACCGCCCTGCTCCATCTTCGGCAGATCGACCCGGTAGCGGCCACGAAGCCCGGGATCGACGGAGTCGCTGGCGAAATCGACGGGGATGTCCACATGCGTGTCGAGGGTGAGCACGTTGTGGTGAATCCGCCGGGCCCGGGTGGCGATGTCGCCGGGATCGGCAGGCACCTGTCCGGCGCAGGAGCAGAGCAGAAGTCCCATCGCCGCGCCCAGCCGCAGTATCTTTACAGAGTCCATCGCAAATCATCTCCATGGAGCAGAGTCGGCGGACGTCTCCGCCCAAAGCAAAGGTAGACGGTAGCCCTTCTTGAGTGAACCTGTATACACATTCTTCGCCGCCGCTTCCCGTGGTGTTGCGCCTCTGCTGTCGGCCGAACTCCGGGCGCTGGGCGCCGAGCAGGTGGATCGCACCGGTGCCGGCGCCTCCTTCCGTGGCACCCTGGCCATGGGCTACCGTGTCTGCATGTGGTCGCGCATGGCCAGTCGTGTGCTGCTGCAGCTGGCGCGGGTACATGCAGCCACAGCCGATGCCCTGTACGAAGGTGTGCTGCGCCTGCCATGGGGTGAACATCTGGCGCCCACAGGGACGCTGGCGGTGCGCTTCAACGGCACCACCGCCGAGATCCGCAACTCGCACTTCGGGGCGCTGCGGGTGAAGGATGCCATCGTTGATCACTTCCGCGGAGCCCACGGATCAAGGCCATCGGTGAATCTCGAGCGGCCGGATGTGCGCATCGACGTGCATCTCTACAAAGCCGAGGCCGTTGTCAGTCTCGATCTGAGCGGCGGCGGCCTGCATCGCCGCGGCTATCGCGTCGAAACGACGGAGGCGCCGCTGAAGGAGAATCTGGCGGCGGCCCTTCTGGCTCGCGCCGGCTGGCCGGCGATCGTGGCGCGCCACGGATCCCTGGTGGATCCCATGTGCGGCTCCGGGACCCTGCTCATTGAAGCGGCGTGGATGGCGATGGATCGGGCGCCGGCCCTGGGACGCCAGGATCTGGGGCTGCTGAGCTGGCGTGGCCATGATGCACAGATCTGGTCGCTTCTCGAAGAGGAGGCGCGGGAGCGCATGGCTGCCAGCCGCAAACAACTGCCGGCGATCACCGGGTTCGATGCCGACGTCCGCGCCGTTCGCGCCTCACTGGCGAACCTGGAGCGTGCCGGTCTGGCGGGTGCTGTTCATGTGGAACGGCGGTCCCTGGCCGACAGTGTGATCGCAACCGGCAGACCGGGGTTGCTGGTGACCAACCCCCCCTACGGCCACCGCCTCAGTGATGAGGGTGGTGTGCGCGCCCTGCATGCGGAACTGACAACACGCCTGCGCAGCCACTACGGCGGCTGGCGGGCGGCGGTGCTGACGACGACACCGGAATGGGCGCAGTCGCTGGGCATTGAGTGCCTGCCCGAAACATTCGCCAATGGGCCCCTGGAATGTCGGCTGCTTCTGGGGGATCTGCCTGGACCGGCGCTTGCCACACCGGCCAAAGAGCGCGCCCCGGCAGATGCCTACAGGGGTTCGGGGGGCATGGGTGATGGCACCGGTGCCGAGATGTTCGCCAATCGATTGCGCAAGAACCTGAAAACCATCGGCAAATGGGCGCGGCGCTCGAACACGTCCTGCTATCGACTCTATGACGCCGACATGCCGGAGTACGCAGTGGCTGTGGACATCTACCAGGGAACGGAGAAGACCTGGGCCCATGTGCAGGAGTACCGCGCGCCGGCGAGTGTCGACCCGGGGCGGGCAGCGGGGCGGCTGCAGGAAGTGCTGACGACGATCCCTCAGGTGCTGGAGATCCCCGGTGATCAGTTGTATTTCAAGGTGCGCGAGAAGAAGCGGGGCACGACGCAGTACCGCAGATTGACCGCCGGTGGCGGAGCCTTCCGCGAGGTGACGGAAGGGCCATGTACCTTCCTGGTGAACTTCACCGACTACCTGGATACGGGGTTGTTTCTCGACCATCGCCTGACACGCAGCATGATTGGCGACATGGCGGCGGGCAAGCGCTTTCTCAATCTGTTTGCCTATACCGGTACCGCTACGGTGCATGCAGCACTGGGTGGGGCGCGGTCGACGACGACGATCGACATGTCGCAGACCTACACCGATTGGGCGATCCGCAATTTCACCCGCAATGGCATGTCGGGCAGCAGGAATCTTGTGGAGCAGACCGACTGCCTGCAGTGGCTGGAGACGCCCCGGCGGGATCGTTACGACCTGATCTTTCTCGATCCACCGACGTTCTCCAATTCCAAGCGTATGGAGCGTGATTCCTTCGACGTGCAGCGGGATCACGCCTGGCTGATCCGCAAGACCATGAAACTGCTCGCCGATGGCGGCGTGCTGCTGTTCTCGACGAACTTCCGCCAGTTTCAGCTCGAAGAAAGTGAGTTGACCGGCATCGCCTGCCAGGACATCAGCCGGCAGACGTTGCCGAAGGATTTCGAGAGCAACCCACGCATCCACAGGTGTTATCGCATGACGGTCGCCTAGATATCCGGAGCCCCACCCGTGCCACACCAGTACGAATACAGCCTCGCATTGGTCAGTTCAAACTGCAGACGCACCGGTTGCCCGGGCAGAACACGACGCCCGTCCAGCCCCCAGCGCACCGCTACGTCGACGCCGTCCCGGGTCACCGCCACACAATCATCCAGGCCGAAACCGGGCAACGGCTGTTCCTCGACATCGAGCAGTGCGACCCGCAGGCGGCCGTGATCGGCCTTGGTGTTAACGGCGAGCCTGTCGCCCTGAAGGGCAAAGGGTTTCGTCGTCACGCGGCCCACATCAAAACTGCCGGCGACAGAGGCGAAGCCATCCAGCCGTAACGTCGCCAGCCCGATGGACATGGTGCTGCGGTCCTGATCGGCGTCGATGCGCGGCTCGAACTCGCGGCGCACCTTGTTGTGGCGGCGTGGCGTGCCGCGGTAGTAGAGGAACAGTCGATCCCCCACGGGGATGGGTGGGGCACCCGTCAACATGAGCTGAAAGCGGTCCCAGTCACCGATGTCCCCGGGGCTGCACAGAGCGTCGCCGGAGGGCCGGTCCCAGGCCTCGCCATCACGACTGCTGAGCAGGTGCAGCGACTGGGTCTGCGTGAGAGGTCGCTTGTCGAAATGGGTCAGAATCCCCAGACAACGGGCACCATAGTTGAAACCCGTGTTGTTGTACAGCGCCTCCTCTTCGTGGAGGGGACGCAGGAAGGGACGCGGCACACTCCAGGTGACGAAGTCGTCGGAGACACTCATCAGCCGTTCAGGGGTGCCACGCAGAAACGCGACGTAGCGGCTGCGCTCGGCATCGATCATGAGGGACTGTGCGTCGCCCACCGGCCCGAGGTCATCGGTCCCGGGCCGCGGATGGTAGTGGAAGATCGGCTCCGGCGAGTGTGACCACGTCAAACCGTCGGGGGAGGTCGCTGAGTAAATGCCGGAGCCCGGGCCGTCCCAGTCAAAGCTGGACCAGCCAATGGCTTTGTAGCGTCTGCGGGGATCGGCATCGGCGGGATCTTTCAGCATCGTCTCCCAGTGGTCCTGCCCCTCGTGATAGTCGGCGGCGATGACGATATTGTTCCGCCTCGAGCCAAGGGCTTCGTGCAGGCCGAGTTCCGGTCGATCCCAGTAGATGCCGTCTGTGGACGTTGCCAGACACTGCACGTGCCTCACACCCTCACCGTAGTGGCCGGCCATGTACCACGCCTTGAACAAGCCTTCCTCGGCGTCAAAGACAACCGATGCCGTCATGCCACCGTGACATTCCCAGGCTGCCTGTTGGCGCAGCACGGGCTGTGGGTGTTTGACGGCGGCGTGAAAGCTGCGCGTAACATTGCTGCGGGCGTCGACATCGTACATGTCGACGAACAGGCGCTTTTTGTGATTGAGGATCTCGACGGTCACCTGGGCCTCCTCATATGTTGGGGCGGCTTGCACCGCTACCGCCCCATCCAGCCGCCATCCACCATCAGCGTTGTGCCGTGTACGTAGCGTGAAGCATCGGACGCCAGGAACACGGCGGGCCCGCGGAAGTCATCCGGGTCACCCCAGCGCCCGGCGGGAATGCGGGCCAGGATCGCCTGACGGCGCGCCTCGTCATTGTACAGATCAACGGTATTGTCGGTGGTGACGTAGCCCGGGCCAATGGCATTGACGTTGACGCCGTGGGCGGCCCACTCATTGGCAAAGGCCATGGTCAGCGTACCGATGCCCCCCTTGCTGGCAGCATAGCCCGGCACCGTGATGCCCCCCTGGAAGCTGAGCAGGGACCCGGTGAAGATGATCTTGCCGCTGCCCCGGGCGACCATGTCGCGGCCAAACTCCCGCGTCAGCACGAACTGGGCGCTGAGATTTACCTCGATCACCTTGTCCCAGTACTCGTCCGAGTGTTCGGCTGCCGGCTGCCGCAGAATCGTACCGGCATTGTTGATGAGGATGTCGATGGGCGGGTTGTCTGCCTTGGCCCGGGCGACAAAGGCGTAGATCGCGGCGCGATCCGACAGATCACAGGCGTAGCCTTTGAAGGTTCGCCCCAGCTCAGTCACCTCACGTTCCACGTCGCTGCCGGTGGTTTCCATCGAGGTGGATACACCGATGATGTTGGCCCCCGCCTCGGCCAGCCCCAGGGCCATGGCTTTGCCGATCCCTCGACGGCATCCGGTGACGATGGCGGTCCTGCCACTAAGATCAAACATCGGCTGCTGGTTCATGGGACTCCTGCCTGTGGGGTTGTTCGGTCCGCAAAGAGTAGCGCTCGTGCCGCACTGGTGCGAGAGAGGCGAATTCGGCTTTACTACAGACATGACTCTCAGCACCCCGACGTAGGCCCCATGATCCATCCACAACAACGGCAGATCCTGCGCGAACTTGCGCAGCAGGTCGCCGACATCGCCGCCCTGCCGCAACAACAGGAGCTCATCTCCTGCTGGAAAGCCCTCAATGGTCTGCAACCCGTGCGGCCCATGGTGATGATCGATCAGATACCGTGGCACGAAATGGATGTGGACGGTGAACTGCTTCTGCACACCCAGGACCCCTGGTGTCGTGGCGTCGAACAACAGTTGCGCCGCACTCTCTACAAGTGGCGGCACATACCCGGGGACATGGTCGTGGAGGCGGTTTTCGACGTGGCCAAAGTGATCCACGGCGCCGGCTTCGGGCCGCGCACCAAGGAGCACATCGCCGTGGAGGACCCGGCCAACGACGTGGTGGGGCATCTCTACATCGATCAGATCACCACGGAAGAGGACCTCTACGAAAAGGTAGAGATGCCGCAGGTGCGCTACGATGCGGAGGCGACAGAGCGGGCCCGGGAACACGCTCTGGAAGTCTTTGATGGGATCCTCAAAGTACGCCTGCAGGGCCACACACCGGTCTTTGCCGCATGGGATCGGATCGTCACCTGGCGCAGTGCCGAAGCCGTGTTGTGGGACATCATCGATCGCCCGGATTTCACCCACAAAATCATGGCTCGATTCACCGAAGTGGCCCTGTCACAACTGGATCAACTCGAGGCGCAGGGCC
>JAQCJA010000578.1 GCA_027593305.1 bacterium | reverse complement strand
GCACGGGTTGAAAGTAAGAGCGTCTCTGGCATTGTGTGGAATCGACCGCCAGCCAGACTCAACTGGAGGAGTCTCGCAGAGCGGTCACCAGCAATTCAAAGTGGCCGCTCTCCGTCGGCCGGTGCCACTCGGTTTCGACGAAACCAGACGCGTCGAGAGCTGCCGTCAGTTCGGCCCGGGTAAGCGCCCGGTAGCGGGCCTGCCTGCACTGCGTGTGCCAGACGCCCTCCCGGCGCTGGACGAGAAAATGCCGCAGCCCGTAGATCTCCCCGGATTCCTCCCAGTCCCACACCTGAAAGACCAGCCGCTCGCCGCCGTCGAAGACGCGAATCGGCGTCGACTGTGAGCGTTGCTGGCGCAGTTGCTCATAGTCGCGCAGGCCGATGACGACGAGCCCACCCGGCACGAGCCGCGCGTGCATGCCGCGCAGTGCCGCCAGCAGATCCCACTTCCCCAGCAGGTGGGGTACGGCGTTGTCACAGGACAGGACAACATCGAACCGCCCATCCATGGCGTCGGCGAGATGTCGCATGTCAACGACCTGAGTGCTGACCTTGATGCCACGGTCATCGGCCTCACGCTGGCATCGTTCCACAGCATGAGGACTGATGTCGGTCGCTGTCACGTCAAACCCGCACACCGCCAGACCCAGAGCCTGCGTGCCGATGCCACAGGAACAATCCAGCAGATGCGGATCTGCCGCCTGCGAGCGTCCGCGAATCACTTTGGCCAGCACCGCCGCCTGCCGCGCCACAGCGCCTTCCCAATCTGCGTAGATCAGATGGTAGCTGCCGGCGAGACCGTCGTAGAACGCCACGACCTCCTGTGTCGGTTCCGTCTGGCCCTGCTCCTCCGATGGTGCCATATTCCCCCGGTTCGTGCGCTGCCCGGTGGTCTGCCCGCCGGATCTCTTTAAAGGAGAGGATCATCCCAACCATGTCCAGAGTCCGACTGGCCCTTGTAGGCTGTGGTGGCATGTCGAAATCTCACCTGCGCCGGTTTCACGAACTGGCAGACCGCCTCGATGTGGTCGCCGCTGTGGACATCGAAATCGACAAGGCGCAGGCTGTGGCCGATGCCATGGCCGAACACGGCGCCACCCTTCGGGTTGCCACAAGCCACCTGGACGTTGTCGAGGATGTTGACGCCGCCCTACTGGTTCTGCCCCATCACCTGCATCACCCCGTGTCCATGGATTTCCTGCGGGCCGGCAAACACGTGCTCGTGGAGAAACCGATGGCCATCACCGAGGCCGAGTGCCTCGACCTGATCGCCACGGCCAACAGCAACGATATTGTGCTCATGATCGCCTACTGCATGCGCTTCCATCCGCTGGTGACCGGCATGAAGCAGCTCATCGATGCAAAGGCCTGCGGCGACATTTTCCAGGTGTCGATCTGGACGGAGCAACTGACGCAATACCACAAGGGCCACTGGGCCCTGAAGAAGGCGACCCTCGGCGGCGGACAACTGCTGAGCCATGGGTGCCACTATATCGACATCCTCCTGTGGTACATGGGCCGCCCCCTGCGCGGTACGCATCTGGGCACAAACACGGGCACGCCATGGATGGAGCGCGAAGGCACAAGCAACGTCAGTGTCGAATTCGAGGGCGGTCGCCTCGGCTACCATTTCGGCACCTGGGGGGCTCGCGGCACACGTATGGGTTATGCCTTCCATGCCCACGGCACCGAAGGCATGATCGAAGCCGACATCAAGGCCGGAGAATTGCGCATCCATCGGGGCAATGATGTCGAACTCATTGGCCAGCACGAAAGCGGCAAACACACGGAGGAAGAGATGGCCCACTTTCTGGACTGTATTGCCACTGGTGCCCGACCCCTCACCGACGGTCCCGGCAGCCTGCAGGGCCTGCGTCTCATCTGGCGCCTGTATGAAGCCGAAGAGCAGGGCCGCCTTGCCGACCTTCGCGGACTGGGCCTGGATCAGGTCGACGATTCGGGGAAACTCATATGAACCTTGGCTTCGCGCGCACAGAGATCACCCCGCAGGGGTCGGTGTGGCTCACCGGATACGGCGATCGCGACCACAAATCGGAGGGGGTGTACGCACCGATCTACGCGGGCGCTGTCTATATCGAAGGGCGTGTGGACCGCGCTCTGCTCCTCACAGCCGACGTCATCGGCTACTCGCCACCGGCGGATGCCACCATGCGCCAGGCCGTGGCGGATGCCACCGGTCTGTTGCCGCGACAGGTCGTGCTCACAGCGACGCATACACACTGCGCTCCATTCTTTACACCATGGATCATGCCCGGAGAAATCGAACCGGATTACGCCGAATTCCTGCAGGGAAAACTGCGCGACGTCGGCCTCGCCGCCGTGCACAGCGCCACGGCGGGGCGCATCGAGTTTTCCCGCACCACATCGACATTTGGCGTCAACCGCCGCCTGCCGGATGGCGCCGGCAGCGTGACGATGTCGCCCAATCCCGCAGGCCCCATCGACCGCGACCTCGACACGCTCTGGTTGCGCACCGATCATGGCGCCCTGCTCGGGACGCTCACCATCTATGGCTGTCACCCCACCAGTCTGGGGGGGTATCTCATCGGCCCCGACTACCCTGGATTTCTCTGCCGGCACGTCGAAGCCGATACGGGTGCGCCCGCCCTCTTCGCCACAGGCTGCGCCGGCGACGTGCGGCCCTGGTTCAACAAGGAGGGTGCCGGGGGGTTTCTGCGCCCCAGCCTCGACGAACTGGAAGCGGCGGGCCTTGGCATGGCGCGCGAAGTCCTGTCGGGCCGCACCGCGGCGATCCAGATCGATGCCGAGCAACTGCATATCGATCACGTCTTTCATCGACTGCCCTATGCCGAACTGCCGAGCCGCGAGCAGTTGCTCGCCGAGATCGACAGTGAGGATCCACGTGCCCGGGACTGGTCGGCGGCCATGCTCCAGCGTCTCGATGCAGGGGGGCTGGCCGATGCCAGCCCCCACGAAGTGCAGGTGCTGCAACTGAACCCGGGGTTTCGGGTCGTGTTTCTCAGCGGTGAGGTACTGTCCGAGATCGGCCTGCACATAAAAAAGGAACTGGCGCCGGCCACAACGATCACGGTCGCCTACGCCAATGGCCTCATCGCCTACATCCCGAGTGCCAACGCCTATCCTCTCGGGGGCTACGAGGTCAACGGCTCGCACCGCTATTTCCTCCGGCCCCCCCCCTTTACCGCAGA
>JAQCJA010000577.1 GCA_027593305.1 bacterium | reverse complement strand
CCATGGCGACCTTCTGGGAGCCGGACTCCACCGACGGTCTCGACAGCTGGTGGCTGGAAGTCGATCTGGGACGCCTGGTAAGCGCTTCGCGCATTGTTGTGCGATTTGCCGAGGATACTGAAACCCGGCGCTCCGATCCGTTCCTGCAGTTTCGTGTCCACACAGCCACGGGACAGAACCCTTTCGGCGATCAGAGTGGCGCGCTGCAGTATCAGCTTGCTGGTGGCACCACGGAACCCAACATCGACAAGCGCGAATTCATCTTTGAGCTCGAGCCATCGCAGACACACACCGATGGCTGGACGGGCCGGCTGGCGCAGTACGTGCGCCTGCAGGTGACCGGCACCCGGGGCACGCGCGCCGAGCAGGTCAGCCAAGAGGTGTGGGGGGCGTTGCCCGCAGCCGATCGTGGCACCGTGGAGAACATCTGGCTCATTGCCGGCGAGCAGCGACTGGTCACGGCCAGCGACTACGCCGCCCTGCCACCCGAACAACAGGGCGGACTCCGGTTCTTTCGTCGCGAGCGGCCTCGCCTGGCAGAGCTCGAGGTCTGGACCGTCGGTGAAAACGTCTCCATGGGACTGCTGAATCGTGGGGGAACCCTGATCGACGGCAACCCGACAGCGGCACCGGAGTCAGCCTTTGACGGCAGCATTCAGACGAACTGGAATGCCGCCGTCTTCAGCACGGTAGGTGACATTGCTGGCTGGGGGCTGTTGACGGTAGATCTGGGCGCTCTGCTGCGCATCGACGCCACGCGGATCATCACACGGGTCCTCGAGCGCGGCGAACGTGTCCTCTACGGGTACGAATTGCGCGGCTCCGACGGCTCGGTTGCCCCCGATGGCAGCCTCATCTGGGAAACGCTGAGCAGTGAGGACCGCCTGCTCAATCAGGACACCCACCTCTTCGAAGACCGTTTCGAGGCCCGCTCCCTGCGCTATCTGGAGTTCCGCAACATGGACGTGGCGCGGCGCACGAATGCTCATCTCGGGCACCGCTTTCAGAGCGCTGTCACCGAGTTCCAGGTCTTCTCCAGTGGCTACGTCCCCGAGATTGTACTGACATCGGATCTCATCGACCTGGCAGATTCGCGCACCTTGCGGACCATCACCTGGGATGCGGATACACCCACTGGAACATCCGTACAGATCCGCACCCGTACCGGCAACGATCTGCGCGAAGTCAGTCGCTACTTCCTGTCCAGCGGCGAAGAGGTGCCCAAGGCCGAATGGGACAGCAAACCTTCGTTCTTCCAGGGACCCATCGTCACCGAGACCGTACCCGGTCCCGGATGGAGCAACTGGAGTCAGGCCTACCTGAACCCGGGGGAACCCATCCGCTCGCCGAGCCCGAGGCGGTATCTGACGATTGAAGCGCGTCTGTTATCAACGACGCCGGACACGGCCGCCGTCCTGCGCTCGATCCGCATCCAGACATTGCCACCTGTCGCTGACGGGCTGGCAGCGGAGATCAGTCCCAAGCAGGCTGTTCCGGTGGGGGAACTGATCGACTTCGAGATGTACCTGAAGCCGACGTTCGCCAGTGCCGCAAGGGCGGGATTCGATCTGTTGCGGCTGACGGCACCGTCGCGAGCCCTGCTGCATCTGCATGGCATCGAACGAGGTAGCGAAGCGCAACTCAGAGCCGGTTCGGCGGATGCTTTCACCGGCCTTGAGGGCGACTCTCTGCTGCACAACGCGGCGGGGCTCGCGGTGCAGATCAGTGGTCAGGACCGCGATACGCTGCTGGTCCGACTGCCCACACGGGCCCGCGCCGGCAGCGACGATCTGTTCCGCCTGAGATTTTCCTCGACGGTATTCTTAAGCGGTTCGACGTTCCAACTGGCGGTGGCCAGTTCCAGCGCTGATACCCTCTGGCAAGAGGCGGATCCGGGGGACGTTGTCAGTGATGATCTGGCACCCGGGTCGGGTCTGACGGTACTTACCACCCTCGGCGGGGGCAGCATCAAGATGGGTGAGGCAGCCGGCGTGTTCACGCCGAATGGTGATGGACACAACGACACGGCGGTCTTTTCCTTCGTCGTGCTCCGCGTCAATATCGACCGTGAAGTGAGTGTTGAGTTGTTCGATCTGCGCGGCAGCAAGGTTCGCAGCCTGCACGAAACCCGGGCTCAGGCAACCGGGACGTACCGAATCGAGTGGGATGGGTTGGACGAGGCGGGACAACTGGTGCCACCGGGTCTGTATGTGGCGCGGATCGGGATCGATACCGACGCCGCCGGCGGGGAGGCGATTGCCACCGTGGTCGCCGTGGCCTACTGACTCGAGTCAGTGAGCTACTCGATGTAGCCCAGGGAGCGCAGCGCTCGCAGATCTTCCGGTGCGGCAGCGGGCGTTGCCAGCGGTGTGGTGGTGGACCATTCGTCCAGCAGGTCCGACAGCCTCTCAGCCACCGCCGGGAACTGAGCCGTTGCGTCGTTGTGCTCCGCCGGATCCTGCCGCAAATCGTACAGATGACGCACGAACCCGCCCTGCAGCACGGGGCGCTCCACGAGCTTGAAGCGTCCGTCCCGCAGGGCCCGCTCCCGCACCTGCTCGGGGCGCCATCGGCGCGAACTCTCCAGCAAACGCTGCAGGGCCTGCGGATGCTGTTCGCCAACGTCCGTCTCGAGGAACGGGTCCGCCTCGTGGTCGAACAGGTGCGCTTCGCGCCCCGGATCGCCACAGAGCGAGAAGCGTTCATCGTGAATACAGGTGCGGCTGTGGGTGCGACCGGAGAAGATGCGCTTTGTGTAGCTGACATTGAGGGCGCTGCCCCCTTCGATGCGGGCAATGGGAGTGGTCTCCCGGGCGGCCCGTCCCTGGAGGCGGGCCGATAGGTCCAGGCCATCCAGGTCTGCCGGCATGGGCAGACCCAGCAGTCCCAGCAGGGTGGGAGCCACATCCTCCAGGCGGATGGGCAGTGGGTCGGATCCACCTTCGATGCCCGGTCCCGTGACGATCAGCGGCACCCGCACGGCGGCGTCGTGCAGACTGGGGCCGTGACCGTAGAAGAAGTCATCCTCGCCGAGGTTCTCGCCATGATCAGACGTGAACAGGACATAGGCGCCCTGCGTCAGGCCCGCCGCTGACAGGGCATCCAGCAATTGACCCACATGCAGGTCGGCATAGCTGACCTCGGCGTCGTACAACTGTGTGCAGTCATGCAGCGCTCGTGAGGAAAATCCGATCACGTCACCCTC
>JAQCJA010000576.1 GCA_027593305.1 bacterium | reverse complement strand
AAGCCGATCTGCACCCCTCCGGACGTACCGAACACGGGGTCCTGCGAGATCTGGCTCTGGGCGATATCGAGACTGAGGCGTTTGCGGTACGACCGTCGGCTGACTTGCCCTGCGTCGGGCAGACTCGCCAGCTTCCAGGAACTGTCGATGGCCGCCGCCGTCGTCATCGTCGTGTCCCCTGGATCCGACGTGGGCGGCAGGGAAGGCGCAAAACGGTATATGTGGAAGCGGGATTCCTCGAAACCGGTAAACAGGAGCTCGTCCCCCGCTGGCAACCAGGCCACATCGAAGGCGCCCGTAAGGGTGTGGGTCAGCCGCTCCACGGCACCGACGTGGTCGCCGTAGACGTTGACGGCGTAGAGGTCGTAGAAACCGTGGCGATCTGAGGTGAACGCAATCCGATCCCCCTGCGGCGACCATGCAGGCTGCAGATCGTCGGCGTCACCGTCGGTAACCTGGCGGATGATCGGCACTGCCGTACGGCTCACATCGCGCCCACCGGGCACATCGATCGTAAACAGGTTGTACCTGCCCTGCCGTCCATGCTCCGGCGCCCGGTCGGAACTGAAGACCAGCAGGTTTTCTGTCGGATGCCAGTGCGGGTCACGGTCATGGTAGAGATCGTTGGTGAGTTCGGTAACAGTGCCCTCGACGGCATCCACGAGAAACAGATCCGTACGTCCCGACCGCCGCGCCCCCGACAGGGCCAGACGTGCGCCGTCCGGCGACCAGGTCGGTGAGGACAGGGCGATGAGGGGCGCGAAGGTAAAGCGTTGCTGGCGACGGCCTGCCCCGAGATCCCACAGGATCAGATGGTCCCGGCCATTCCGCTTGGCGACAAAGGCGAGCAACCTGCCATCCGGCGAAACGGCAAGACTGGCCTCGATGGGGTGCAGGGACTCATACTCCGACTCGCGCTCCCCGGCAACGATGACACTGGAACTGCCACCGGCAACCCGGCCACGGGCGATCTGCGTATAGCCCTGCTCGTTGCGCAGAAAGACATAATCCAGAGAGTCGACGGGTGTCATGGACGCCGCCGGAAGCAGAGCGGGTTTCAGGTTGAATCCGGTTTGCGTCAGCGCCCTGGACATGCGGCTGGGAGGATCGGCATCCTCGATCATCGGCAGGTAGCGCTTCTTCAGATCGTAGGTCCACGCCTCGTCCAGATCGGCCAGTTTTTCACCGGTGCTGATGGCAAACACCTCGGCGAAGGTCTCCGCCCGCCACCAGTTGTCGAGGATCCGGGCGAAGACATCCTCGCCATAGCGGGCCGCCATGAACTCGCAGATGGACTGCCCCTCCTTGTACATCTGGAAGGTCCCGTAGATGCGGTACATCTGCTCGATGGAGGCGAGTCGACCACTGAACAGCGCGTCCCGCACCACCATATCCCCGTAGCTGTCCCACGCGCCCGACAGGTATTCGGCCAGGCCCTCGGAGAACCACAGTGGGCCGGACCAGACATCCGTGATGCCACGATCGGCGAGAACCCGGCGGATGCGGTCGAACATGAAGACATGCACCAGTTCGTGGTGCAGAACCCGCTCAAATTCCGGATAGGAACCGCTCAGGGGCAGAGCCACACGCCCCTTCATGAACTCGGTGAAACCCGCCACACCCTCGGGCAGGAGTCCGGGCAGCACATTGGTCTGTTCGAAATGGACGTGTGAGGCGTAGACGATCAGCGGCACCCGTCGATGCACCGTATGCCGCAGGCGTTGTTCGAGCTGGCGGAAACTCTCCTCCGCCATCTGCCCGGCAAAGGATGCCAGTTCGGCCTCTTCCGGGTAGAAGTAGATGTCGAAGTGTTCGGTCTCCAGGCGCTGCCAGTCAAATTCGTCGAACTGCACCTTGTTCTTGCCGAAGTGGTAGAGTTGCGCCAGGCCCGGGTCGGCAACACCGACCGTCAGCAACAGCGACAGCAGCCATGGCCACCTGAGGCGGACACGGGGGTTCACTTGCCGCCCTCCGCCAGGTGGCCACCGAAGTGGTTTGCCGCTTCGACGGGCCGCCGCAGACTCACGCGCCGTCCCTCTTCGACGCCGTGACGGAACGCTTCGCTGGCCACGACACCACCCGTCTGGCGCGTCTGGATCCGCGGATTGTGATAGCGGTAGTAGCCCTGCAGGCGGCTGTCCCCCTGCCAGACGAGGGCCGTCGTCTCCTCCTGTTCGTCCAGCTCAACACGCTGCTGCCCGAGTTTGCCGTGAAAGCCCTGCAGCACCCCGGCGAAGTAGCGCATGCGTTCCCGATTGTCGCGCAGGGACCGCACCCGCCGGTAGTCGGCCCACAGGCGTTCCAGCAACTGGGACAGGTAGGCGTGCACGTAGTCGGCCATGTCGAGATTGGTCTGCGTGCCATAGACCTCAAGGACCGTGCCCTGCCGGTCATGGGCGGCGGCATAGCTGCGGGTCCACAGGACCTCGACGAAGAAGAACTCGTTGAGGATCATCCCCAGCCACAGTTCCCATGCCGAGTGGCGCCCTTTCACCGGGCCCAACTGCCGGCGTTCGAAACCGCGATCGGCATCCGACTCCACCAGATCGATGTTGTACTCCAGCAGCAGGCGCTGGGCCTTGTTGACGGCCGCCTGTGCCTCGTTTTCGTTCGGGCTGTCGCCCAGGGACAACAGTTTCTTTACCAGGCGTGTGACCCGGGCTTCCGTCACCTCGTCCGTCATCCCCTGCGGCGCACCGCTGTCGCGCCGTTCGCGCCGGGCCGTGGCACGGGCATCGCAACGCAGCTTGTGACACGCTTCCCGGAAGGCTGCACCGTGGGGGTCTTCGTCGTGCACGCGCAGGACTTCCCACACGTACTGGTGGGCCATCTCATGGCGCAAGGTGTCGAGAACGTCGGTCCATGGATCGGTGCGGATGTGGTGCCGGGAAATGGTGATCCGCCGCATGGTGGGATCCCACTCGCCCAGTCGCTGGCGCCCGTCGCCAAGGTGGATGAGGGGGCGCTGCAGAGCGGCATGCAGATATTCCCGGTCGTAGAACTCCCACCACTGATACAGAGTACGCCCCCAGGCGCGCTCCAGATCGGCAGGATCGTGCGGGTCAGCGGACCCCATCTGGGCTACTTGAGTTCGCGCACGAAGGCGGGGGTCAGCCGGCCACTGAAGACTTCGGCAACAGGGCCCTTCATCGTCAGCTGATACTCGTTGCCACGGACGTCTATATGCAGCGTGCCTCCCGGGGCTTTA
>JAQCJA010000575.1 GCA_027593305.1 bacterium | reverse complement strand
CCCACCCAGCGTGGTATCAGCACACCGCAACGGATTTGAAGTCCGCGAGGGCCACCAGAGCCCCATCCACTCCCGCTGAAGCCATCAATCTTTGCCTGTCGCGTTGCTGCTGTCAACGAGCAGGCGCCGCACAGAACCGTCCCGCTGAGTGACGCCACTGCTGTCGAAGTGGTTGAGCAGGGGCACGGCGTACTTGCGGGATGTGTCGGCCAGTTCACGGAAGGCAGAGACTTCGATCTGGCCGTGCTCCTGCAGGTACGCGGTCAACTTCTGCTGCAGTGCCTGCAGGCTCTCAACCGCAAACAGCTGGTGATCGGCAAGGCGCACGATACGGCCCTGACCCTGCAGCACTTCGGTCACGGCTCGCACATCGGTGGCGCCAGCCTGCAGCAGTGCCGGGATCTGATCCTCGTCCGGTGGGGCGGCGCCACGGTCGAGCAGCAACTGCAGGACACGTTGCTGCAACACCTGCAGTTCAGCGGGCAGTTCGATCTGATGACGGGCGAGGCAGATCGAGGACGCCCTGGTCCGTACCTGCTCCGTCGTCACAAGGTGCGCCACGGCTGCATCGTACACGGTTTGCAGACAGTGCGGTGCCACACCCAGGCGCAAAGCCTCGCGGCCCATGCCGGCCTTCAGGGGTTCGGCCTGATGAAAGGCCGCCAGGCCTGCAAGGATCGCAGCACACAGCTCACGCCAGGCTTCGTCATCCAGGTAGCGGTCGGCGCCGTGGTCCTCGAAGGTGGCCGAACGCCCCGCTGCGACAAGCCCCTGCAGGTCGGCTCGTACCGAATCGACGCCGGCCCCGAGCAGTCGTGCCAGTTCCTGCGCCGTGCGGCCGTCGGTGCCAGAGACGCGCAGGAACGTTGCCACCGTGCCCTCGGCACCCGCGGCCGGCTCGACACCCCTTGTATCGAGGTCACGCAGGATGGCGAGCACGTCCGGTCGCTGACGCCGGTGTTTGCGGGGCGCCGGGTCCAGCACAAGACCGCCTCCCATGGTTTGTGCCGGTGAGTAGCGGCGCATGACGAAGCGGTCACCATGGGCGGCGACGCCAGGGGTCTCCAGGCGGAACTGCACGTAGCCTCTGTCGCCGGGAGCCAGTGCTGCGGCGTCGAGCAGCACGACACGGGCCAGCACTTCGCGCGGGCCCAAGTGCAGGCGCACACGATCCCGGTTCTGCAGGATTGCCGGCGCATCCGCCAGCAGGTCCAGACGGGCATCCAGCATGTAGGTGGCGGGGAAGTAGCCGCTGCCGGCGAGGGTGTCGCCACGCTCGACATCGGACACGTCGAGATCGGACACGTTGATGGCCGCCCGCAGGCCGACACCGGCTTCGGGGCGATCGCGGCCGTGGACCTGCACGCCACGGACACGCACGGTGCGGCCCTGGGGCTGCAGCACAAGTTCGTCCCGCGGACGTACGCTGCCGCCCAGGATCGTGCCCGTCACCACCGTGCCGAAGCCGGCAACGGAGAACACCCGATCCACCGGCAGACGGAAGGTACCGGGGTCCCTTCGGGCTGTGACGGCACCGATCTCTGCCTCAAGGGTGGTACGCAGGGCGTCGATGCCGGCACCGGTGATGGCGGAGACGGGCACAATGGGCGCTGTCGACAGAAAGGTGTCGGCAAACAGTTCGCGCAGTTCTTCGGTGACCAGGTCCACCCAGTCGGGCTCGACGAGATCCGTCTTGGTCAGGGCCACCACCCCACGCTGCACGCCGAGCAGTTGCAGAATCGCCAGATGCTCCCGCGTCTGGGGCATGACACCATCGTCTGCGGCGACGACGAACAGCGCCAGGTCGATGGAACTGGCACCGGTCACAGCGTTCTTGATGAAACGCTCGTGACCGGGCACATCGATCAGGGTGACGGTGTCCTTCCAGTAGGCGAAACCCACGTCAATGGTCACGCCGCGGGCCTGCTCCTCTGGCTGGGTATCGGTGTCGATGCCGGTGAGGGCTTTGACGAGGGCCGTCTTGCCGTGGTCGACGTGCCCCGCTGTGCCGACGATGACGTGCGCCGGTGGCATCAGCTGTCCGCGGCAGCCCGGCCCAGACCGTCCACCAGGGCGGCGACCAGGGCGGCGACCAGGTCTGGCACTTCCTCTGCAGAGACCGTGCGCAGATCCAGATGCAGGCGATCGTCACGCACGTAGCCGAGCACGGCAGGATCCCCGTGCCGCAGATGGGCTGCCAGGTCACCGACGGACAGCCCGCTGGGCCGCACCGTGATGGCGACGCTGGCGATCTCCTCGAGGGGCAATGAACCGCTGCCCGCCTGCGCCACGGAATCGACCACCTCGATCTGCCAGCCCCGTGCCTGCAACCCCGTCAGGCGGGTGCAGATCTCCTCGGCCCGTGTCCGCAGTGTTGCCGGTGTGACCGTCATCATCGCCAGCACGGGCAGATGTTCGGGCAGGGACTGGGGATCGAGATACAGCCGCAGCGTCGCCTCGAGGGCGGCATAGGTCAGCTTGTCACAGCGCAGCGCGCGCATCCACGGATTGGCGCGGATCGCCTCTATCGCCGCGCGACGACCGACGATCAGTCCTGCCTGTGGGCCACCCAGCACCTTGTCTCCACTGAAGGTGACGACATCTGCCCCTGCGGCGATGCTGTCGGCCACGAGAGGCTCGGCGGGAAGGCCCCACGGGCGCAGGTCGAGCAGTGCACCGGCGCCAACGTCATGCACCACGGGTACATTGTGTCGTCTGCCCAGCTGCACGAGATCGGCCAGGGGAACTTCGGTCGTAAAGCCGAGGACCCGGTAGTTGCTGGGATGGACGCACAGCAGCAGCCCCGTGCGCGCCGTTATCGCCTTCTCATAGTCGGCCAGGTGTGTGCGATTGGTGGTGCCCACTTCCACCATGGCGGCGCCACTGCGCTGCATCATATCGGGCAGGCGGAAGGAGCCACCGATCTCCACGAGCTGGCCACGGGACACAATGATCTCCCGATCCATGCCCAGGGCGTTGAGGGCCAGCAACACGGCGGCGGCGTTGTTGTTGACCACGGCCGCCGCCTCCGCCCCCGTCAACTGGCACAACAGGTCTTCGACCAGCAGGTGGCGGTGGCCGCGCTGGCCACTGCTCAGATCCACTTCGAGGGTGCTGTAACGGGCAGCCGTTTCCGTGATCCGTCGCACCGCCGTCGGCGCCAACGGGGCACGGCCCAGATTTGTATGCAACACGATCCCCGCGGCATTGATGACGGGCACCAG
>JAQCJA010000574.1 GCA_027593305.1 bacterium | reverse complement strand
CAACGTGCAGCGCGGCGGCCCCAGTACGGGCCTGCCGACCAAGACCGAACAGGCGGATCTGCTGGAAATGTTCTTCGGGCGCAATGGCGAATGCCCTGTGCCTATTGTAGCCGCCGCCACCTCAGGTGACTGTTTCGACATCACGATCGAGGCGTGTCGCATCGCGCTGCGCTCCATGACGCCGGTATATCTGCTGTCCGATGGCTACGTCGCCAACAATTCCGAGCCCTGGCAGATCCCCGACGTCGACGCAATCCCGCCGATTGAGTGCGACTACCGTACCGACCCGAAAGGTTACCAGCCTTACATGCGTGATCCCAAGACCCTGGCTCGGCCATGGGTTATTCCGGGCACGCCGGGAATGGAGCATCGGATCGGTGGGCTGGGCAAGCAGGACGGCAGCGGCAACGTCTCCTATGATCCTGTGGACAACGAGCACATGATCAAGATCCGGGCCGAAAAGGTTGCGCGCATCGCCGATTACATCCCGGAGCTCGTCGTCAATGGTCCTGAGAAGGGCGACGTGCTCGTCATTGGTTGGGGGGGAACGTACGGGGCCATTCGCGCTGCGTCGGAGCGGATGCAGCGCGAGGGTCACCTGGTGGCCAACGTCCATCTGCGCCATCTGAATCCCTTCCCGCGGAATCTGGGTGAGATCCTGGGCAACTACCGCCACATTCTGGTCCCCGAACTCAACCTCGGCCAGCTTTCCTTCATACTGCAGGCCAAGTTTCCCTTTCGTGTGAAACAGTTGAACAAAGTCCAGGGACAACCTTTCAAGATTCGGGAGATCGTCGACAGGATCCGCTCAATTCTTGACTGAGCGCCGCGAGCGTCGTGATTTCCTTACTCGATTGACCCGAAACAAACAGGTAGAGCCGACTCGATGACGCAGACTGTTGAATCACCGTTAACCCGCAAGGATTTCGTTTCCGACCAGGAAGTCCGCTGGTGCCCGGGTTGCGGTGACTACGCGATCCTGGCGCAGATGCAGAAAGTGCTGCCTGAGATCGGGGTTGCCCGCGAACAGATCGTTTTCATCTCCGGAATCGGCTGCTCGAGTCGGTTTCCCTACTACATGAACACCTATGGTGTCCACTCGATCCACGGTCGGGCGCCGACCATCGCGACGGGCCTGAAATCGGTGAACCCGGACCTGTCGGTGTGGGTTATCACAGGTGATGGCGACGGTCTTTCGATCGGTGGCAATCATCTGATCCATTGCCTGCGCCGTAACGTTGATGTAAAGATCATTCTCTTCAACAACCGGATATACGGTCTGACGAAGGGCCAGTATTCACCGACGTCGCTCGGTGGGCACCGTACCAAGACTTCACCCATGGGGTCCATCGATTATCCGCTCAATCCGATTTCCGTCGCCATCGGTGCGGAGGCCACTTTTGTTGCCAGGACGCAGGACACCAATACCAAACATCTGCAGGAGGTTCTGCGACGCGCGGCTGCCCACAAGGGCACAGCATTTGTCGAGATCTTTCAAAACTGTGTCGTCTACAATCCGACGGCGTGGGATCATACGACCAAGGCAGACATTCGTGATGACAACATCCTCTATCTCGAGGATGGCCAGCCTCTGATCTTCGGCAAGGATCGCGACAGGGGCGTACGTGTGAATGGCATGGTACCCGAGGTCGTACAACTCGGTAATGGCATGGATGAATCCGAGTTGACCGTACACCGCGAAGATATGGACAACACCAGTTACGCCTACATGTTGAGCCGCATGGTGCATCCTGAGTTTCCTCAGCCTTTCGGTATCCTGCGTGCAGTGAACCGTCCGTCCTACACCGACATGCTCGTGCAGCAGGTGGATGAGGCGCGCGCGTCGCAGACAGCAGACCTTGCCGGATTGCTCCGCAGCAGCGACACCTGGGTCGTTGAATAAGCCGTCGGAAAGTGGGAGAGAGATGATGGAGTCGAGCCGGAGAGATGAGGTCCTTTGTCCCACGTGTGGACACGGCAACATGGCGGGAACCGACGTCTGCGCAGACTGTGGTCAAAGCATCGTTGCCGATGATGTCGTCCCTGCTGAAGGCGACTCCGCGGCACTGGCACAACCGCTTCTGCGCCTGCATCCCCGTCGCCCCGTAACCGTGGACCGCGGTGCCTCCCTGGCCGCAGCCGTTGCCCTGCTCAAGGGGCGCAATGTTGGTTGCGTGCTGATCACTGGTCATGGCGGCGAGCTCGCCGGCATATTCACCGAGCGGGATGTCCTGTACCGTGTGGCGGGACTGATAGAGGACTTCGAAACCATCCCCGTCGAGAGCCTCATGACACCGCAGCCAACGGCCCTCAAGCCATCAGACCCGATCAGCCGGGCCCTGCACATGATGGCGATTCACGGGTTTCGCCACGTGCCCCTCGTCGACAATGATGGCTGCCCGGTGGGTATGGTCTCCTTGCGCGACATCGTGCAATTCATGGAAGAGCATTTCTCCCGCACAGTAGTCGACGGATGAAGTCCGCCCTGCTGGCGGTGATCTTCCTGTCGGCGTCAGCAGCTTCGATGGCCGACCTGCCCGAGCAAGCTCTGGCGCAGCCTCGCAAGATCTCTGAGCGCTCCTGGTTGGAGCTTCACTTGCAGGTGCTGGGGCACGGCTTGAGCTACCCGGCCTATCGCGTGTCCGTTGGCCTCACGGACAGCAACCGTGTCCGTTTCGAATTCTGGATCAGTACCCCCATGGCGCAGCACCTGACCGAAGCCGGGCGCGAGGAAAGTGAACGGATCCTTGCCTACCATGCTGAGGGGATTCAGAAGAGGGTCGGTGACCTGCTGCACAGAGAGTTCGCCGCCCTTTGGTCGGGCTACGATGCAAAGAGAGACTTCCAGGGGGAATTCATGACACCTGGGGTGGAGCTTGATGACCCACCTGAGCGGTGGGCGAGTTGGCAGAAGAACGCGCTGCAATGGAGTTGGAGCCCCTAGCAGGCGCTCGTGGTGCCTGGCATCGGCTTGTGTGGGGCATCGGGCTGTGGGCCATCGGGCTGGCGGGCGGCTTATTCGGTGTCGTGCTGGACGCCGAGCCCTTCCATCGACTCAGCCAGGGTGATCGTCTTGTCGATCACGGCTTCTTCCGTCGTGATGATCCACCCCTCCACCTGACGTCCCAGAACACTGATGGTCTTGGGCACGGCGTCGATAACCTTCGTCGTCTTGTTGGCATGTCGCTTGCGATCCACGCAGAAGAAGGTGTGGCGCCGCGTCA
>JAQCJA010000029.1 GCA_027593305.1 bacterium | reverse complement strand
AGAGCTCCGCCCGCTCTCGGGGGGTGGGCGCTGGCAGCAATTCCCCCGTTTCCAGATGATGCCGGATCTCTCGAAACAACCATGGATGACGGATTGCCGCACGGCCGATCATGACGGCGTCGCAGCCGGTGTCGTCAAAGGCTTTGCGTGCCGTCTGTGGTGAGACGATATCGCCATTGAGGATCACAGGGATCCTTACGGCCGCCTTGATGCGTGGAATCCATGAATAGTCGACATCACCCTTGTGACCTTGGGCCCGGGTCCGACAATGCACGGCCAGTGCCTGCACACCTTCGTCCTCGAGCATCTTCGCCACTTCGATGATCTGAATGCTGGCCGCATCCCAGCCCAGCCGCGTCTTCACCGTCACCGGCAGGTGGGTGGCGCTGCGTACACGGCGCACGACCTGACGCATCTGTGGCAGATCGCGGAGCAGACCTGCACCGGCGCCACGCAGAGCGACGTTGCTCACCCAGCAGCCGCAGTTGATATCGATCAGATCCGGTTCGCGCGCGGTTGCGATGCGTGCTGCTTCCTCCATCGACAATTCAGAGGCCCCATAGATCTGGATACCAAGGGGGCGCTCCGCATCGGTGAAGTCGAGCTTGTGGGAGGTCCGGCGTGGTCCATTCGGATCCTCCCGCAGCAAGCCTTCTGCGTTGACAAATTCGGTGTACACCATATCCGCCCCCAGCTGCCGACACACGAGGCGGAAGGGGTGCTCCGAGACGTCCTCCATCGGCGCCAGCAGCAGCCCAGGGCGCACACACACAGAGCCGATTGTCAGGGGGTGATCAAGTGCCATGAACTGGAACTACAGCTGGGATCCCGGCAGTTTCAGCGATTTCATGACGCGCACCGTGCGCCGTTGGATCATGGGTCGCAGTGTGCCGACGATCTTCAGCCATTCGGGGCTGCTGTAGTAGGCGGCAATGGCAGCATCCCGAGCCTTGTTGTCCTTGAAGGATCGCACCCAGGCGAACTCGTCCGGTCGGTCCGTCTCCCAGGCGGCGACGAAAGTGATTCCATACTTGGCCATGAAGGACCTGGCTTTGCGAAACTCTGCCTCGAAAGCGGCCTGCTTGCCCTTGTGCAGCTTGTAAATCCGCAGTTCATGAATCATGTCAGCGTCCGATCGTTGCGCGTGGCAAGTACGCCGGAGGGCGTCGCCACCAGGTGTACCGGAATATCGTGATCCTCATTGGGGATCCGATCGACAACAAACTCGTCATAGGTGAGACCGATCGTTGTTGCCCCATGATGCAGGGCTGCCAGAAAACGATCGTAGAAGCCACCCCCCTGACCGACGCGGAAGCCACGGCGGTCAAACAACAGACCCGGCACCAGGACCACATCGATCACGGAGAGATCATCGACAAAGTTCGGCGAGGCCGGCTGCGGCAAGCCCCAATGGCCGGTCTGCAGGTCAGCAAGGCCGTCGATCTCAGCATGACGCATCGGTGGTCCCGCAGGCTCGACGTAGGGCACCAGAACGCGCTTGCCGGCGGCTCGTGCTGCCTCAATGCTGGCCCGGGTGATCACCTCCCCGTGCAGACAGTTCACATAGCTGTGTACGGTGCGCGCCGCGACCCAGGCCGGAAGGGCCTGCAGGTGACCAAGAATGGCGCGGCTGTTCTGTTCAATTCGGTATGCTTCGAGCCCAGCGTACTGGCGACGCAGTCGGCGGCGCAGGGCTCGCTTGCTCGAGGTTGTGGGCTCATTCATCTCCCTCAGGCTAGCTTCTGGGTACGACTTCTGTCAATCGCGTGAGCTTTGACCCTGATCCTCGTATCGGGTAAATTCCTCAACTCCCTACAACACGAACCTGTCCCATATCAATGACAACGACTTCCCAACCGCCCCCTGCAGAACAAAGCGCCGAGGACCGCGACCTGCAGCAGCGCTTGCAACGGCAGGGCGCGATGCCTGGACATGTCGCCATCATTATGGATGGTGACCGCCGCTGGGCCAGGGAGCGCGGTCTGAAAATCACGGAAGGGCACCGGCACGGGCGCGAATCGGTGCGCGACATCGTGCGCGCCTGCGGTCAACTCGAGATCAAGACCCTGACGCTGTACACCTTCTCCAGTGAAAACTGGCATCGCCCCCGCCATGAAGTGGCGGCGCTCATGCACTGGTTGGAAGAATCCCTGCGTGACGAGACTCCGGAACTGCACGCCAACAATGTGCGGCTCACTGCGATCGGTCGTTTGCAGGCGCTGCCGGAGAAAGTACGTTCCGCCCTCGATGATGCACTCACCGACACGGCGGGCAATACGGGCCTGCAGCTGAATCTGGCCCTCAACTATGGTGGGCGCAGTGAGATCGTTGATGCCTGCCGGGCGCTGGCGCAGCGGGTGCGCGATGGCACTTTGGATCCCGATGGCATCGATGAGGCTGCCATCGATGGCGCCCTGTATACCGCGGGCGTTGCCGATCCAGACCTGCTGATTCGCTGCAGCGGCGAAATGCGCCTGAGCAACTTTCTGCCCTGGCAGATGGTCTATACCGAGATCTACTTCACCCCCGTTTTCTGGCCCGATTTCCGTCGGGAGCACCTCTATGAAGCAATCCGCAACTTTCACCAGCGGCAGCGACGTTTTGGCGCTTGAGTAGGCTGTGAGCGACGCCACCGGCGGTAGCAATCTGGCGCGCCGGGTCCTGTCGGCCTGTGTGTTTGTGCCCGTCGTTCTGGGCCTGTGTTATGCCGGTGGCTGGGCCTTGTTCTGCCTGGTCGCCCTCATCGTCGGCCGCGGCAGTTGGGAGTTGCTGCATCTGGCCCGACAGTCCGGCCACCGACCGGATCCCGTGGCCGGCGTGGTCCTGGCATTGGCAACCTGCGGGTATCTGCAGATGTATGGCGTCGACGACGGCGCTGTGCTGCTGCTTGGGACCATACTGGTGGCGTTGATCGTGCAGTTGCGCCACGGTGTCGAGGGGTATCTTACCGGCGCCATGGTTACCTTGGGCTGTGTCGGTTACATTGGACTGCTGGGATCGGCGCCCCTGATGCTGGCCGATCACCTCGGAGAGGCGACGCCCGTAATGCTGGTCGCCATCTTCGGTTGTATCTGGATTACCGATGCGGCTGCCTATGGCGGCGGTCGTCTGTGGGGGCGGCGACGTCTGGCGCCCTCGATCAGCCCGGGCAAGACCGTCGTCGGCTTCTTCTGCGGCATCCTTGGCGGTCTGGTGCCGATGGTCCTGGGGTCGCAGTTGCCGGAGTGGACGATGATGGAGTTTGCTGTCCTGCTTCTGCTCGTGAGTGCCGGCGGCCAGCTGGGTGATCTTGTGGAGTCAGCCATCAAGCGAGATCTGGGCGCCAAGGACGCGCCCGCCCTCATTCCCGGCCACGGCGGTCTGCTCGACCGGTTCGATTCGTATTTCTTCGCCTTTCCCGTGGCCCTTACCTACACCGTGATCCTGAAAGGCTAGTTGCCTGTGCTGGCTTCCATTGTCGATTTCCTCGTTACCGTCGGCTACTTTCTCATAGCCCTGGGTGTGCTCGTCTTTGTTCATGAGTTGGGACACTTCCTCGTCGCCAAGCGCGCCGGAATACGTGTGGAGCGCTTCTCCCTTGGATATCCGCCCAAGTTGATCGGCTTCCAGTGGGGGGAGACGGAATACTGTATTTCCTGGGTGCCCTTCGGTGGCTACGTGAAGGTCGCAGGCATGGCGGATGTCGGGGAGGAGCAAGCAACGGGGGCGCCGTGGGAGTTCCCCTCAAAGTCCGTCGGCGTACGGATGGCCGTGATCGTTGCCGGACCGGTGATGAATTTCCTCTTCGCCTTTGTCCTCTTTGCTTTTGTCTATGGTGTCTTTGGCATCGACACGGTGGAGTCCACCGTCATTTCGCCGGAAGCAGGGTCCATCGCGCAGATCGCCGGGGTCCAGCACGGCGACGAAGTGCTGGAGGTAGACGGAACACCCGTCGACAACGCCCACGAACTGCTCGAGGCACTCGAGGCGCGTCTGGCAGTGGGCTCCGTGTTGTTCATCCATCGGGCGGATGGCACGAAGACGATTGAGCTGCCGCCGGCACTCGACGGCACGTACGGTATCAAGGTGCTGCTGCCGACAAAAGTTGGTTCCGCCGATCCGGGCACACCTGCAGAGGGCATCGGCCTGCAACGTGGCGACCGCATCAGTGCCGTCGATGGGACGGCCGTGGCAACCTGGTCGGAGATGCGCGACCTGATCAGCGCCCGACCAGCGGAGTCCATCACGCTGACATGGAACCGCGACAACATCAGCATGACCGCCGCCATCGTGCCCGAGGAGCGTATGAACGGTGATGAGCGGATCGGCGTTATCGGCATACGCCCCTTCGAGGCGGGATCCATCAAAATCGGCTGGTGGGATGCAACAAAGCTGGGCGCTGCGAGTGTCTATACGTCCTCCTATATGATTCTCGACTTCATCGGCAGCATTTTTCAGGACGGCCGCTACAAGGAATTGGGCGGGCCCATCCGGATCGCCAGGATGGCCGATGACACGGCCGAGATGGGGCTGAAGTACTTCCTGCGCTTCCTGGCGCTGCTGAGTGTCAACCTCGGCGTCCTCAACTTGCTGCCGATCCCCGTTCTCGATGGGGGCCACCTGACGTTTCTGACGCTGGAAGCCCTCCTGCGCCGTCCGCCTTCGGTGCGGCAGCGTGAAGTGTCGCAGCAGATCGGTATGGTCATCATCCTGTTCATCATGGTCGCCGTGACATTCAACGATCTGAACGAATTCGTCTTCCAGCACGTCATCGAACTGTTTCAGTAGAATCTGGCGCACGGGGCAGCGCAACCATGTCGCTCCCTCGTGCGCAATTGACCCGATTCGTTCGTGACGAGGCGACACGTCTGGGATTTGACCTTGTGGGCGTCACCAGCGCCAATCCGCTGGAGGCGGCGCAGTACAACGCCCGCTGGGTCGCCCAGGGATACGCCGGCGACATGACCTGGCTGGAGCGCAACCTCGACAAACGTGCCGATCCGCGTGAACTGGTGCCGGGCGCCCGTTCGGTCATCTGTCTGGGGATGTATTACGATCCGCCCGCAACTGCGGGTGAGCGCCGTGGGCTGACAGGGCGGATCTCTCGCTATGCCCGCGGCGACGATTACCACGAGATCATAAAATCACGCCTCGCCACACTGTGGCAGGCCTTTCATGCCCGCGCCGGGGAGGCTGTCGCGGGGCGCTATTTTGTCGATACGGCCCCCGTGCTCGAGCGCGAACTGGCGGCCCGTGCCGGACTCGGTTGGTGGGGCAAGAACACGGTGCTGATCAACCGACGGGGGGGCTCCTATTTCTTCCTCGCCGAACTGATTACCACGGCCGAACTGGAACTGGACGAACCGGCGACCGACCATTGCGGCAGTTGCACGCGCTGTCTGGATGCCTGCCCGACGAAGGCCTTCCCCGAAGCCTATGTGCTCGACGCACGGCGCTGCATTTCGTATCTGAACATCGAACTCAAAGGCTCGATTCCGGAGCCTCTGCGCCACGGCATGGGCGACTGGCTTCTCGGTTGCGACATCTGTCAGGACGTATGTCCCTGGAATCGCCGTTCCACAGGCACCAGCGAGGCGGCGTTCCATCCGCGCCCTGGACTGGATCCGGTCGATCTGCTCGAACTCATCCGTATGGACGGCGTGGCCTTCAACGAGCGCTTCCGGCACAACCCCGCCAAACGCCCGAAGCGCCGCGGCATGTTGCGCAATGCCGCCGTCGCCCTGGGCAACTCAGGCCGAGGCGAACAGGCCGTTCCCGTATTGGTGCAGGTGTTGCGGGAAGAGGAAGAGCCCCTCGTACGGGCCCATGTAGCCTGGGCTCTGGGCAAGCTTGGCGGGGCGCAGGCGAAGTCGGGGCTGGAGGCGGCGCGCGAAACAGAACTGGACGAGGACGTGCAGGCAGAGATCGACAGCGCGCTGCGGAACGTGAAGACCTGACGGTCGTCCGCGTCGAACTACTCCCTGGCCAGCAACGCCCGGACAAACTCGGCGCCGTCAAACGACTGCAGATCGTCGATGCCCTCACCCACCCCGATCAGGCGGATCGGTACGTCCAACTCGCGCCGCAGGGAGAAGGCGATGCCGCCACGGGCCGTTGAGTCCAGCTTCGTCAACACCAGACCGGTGAGGGGCACAGCCTCGTGGAAGCTCCGGGCCTGAGCCAGCGCGTTCTGCCCAGTCGTTGCATCGAGTACGAGGAAGGTGTCGTGCGGGGCCCCGTCGCAGGCCTTGGCCAGGGAGCGGCGCACCTTCTTCAATTCCTCCATGAGATTCACTTTTGTGTGCAATCGACCAGCGGTGTCCACCAGCAGGACGTCGACGTCACGTGCCTTGGCCGCCTCCACTGCATCGAACACCACGGCGCCAGGGTCGGCTCCCTGTTGCGCCCGGATGATGTCGGCGCCGGAGCGTTCCGCCCACACCTGCAACTGCGCAACGGCGCCGGCGCGGAAGGTGTCCCCTGCCGCCATCATCACTTTGTGGCCCGCCTCTGCATAGCGTTGTCCCAGCTTGCCGATGGTGGTGGTTTTGCCCACGCCGTTGATGCCGACGACGAGCAGCACATAGGGCCTGGCCGGCAGGGTGTCGGCATCGAAGCCGCCCTCCCCTGCTACGATCGCCTCAAGCTCAGCCTGCAACATGGCAAAGACATCGGCATTCGGTGTCTGCCGGGCTCGCGTGCGCAGGCCGGCAGCGATGGCCAACGCCGTCTCCACGCCGACGTCCGCCGAAATGAGAATTTCCTCGATCTCCTCGAGCGCGTCATCGTCGAGACGACGACCCCCGACAGCTGCGACAATGCGATCGACGACGGCGGCGCGGGTCCGTGACAGGCCGCAACGGATGCGATCAAAGAAACCGGAACTCACGCCGGCTCAGTTCCCGTTGGCAAGAACACCTTCTTCAATGGCAGGATCCACGATATACAGCATCGGTTCATCCTGCAGGTCGATCTGGCGCGCCTGTGGCAGGCGCCGGCCACGGGGATCGATGAGGACATCAACGGTCGGCCGGGTTGGATGCAGCCGGCTGGTGGCAACGACCCGGCCGATGTCGCCGTTGTTCAACTTCACCAGACTGCCGAGCGGAAAGATGGAGACGATATGGATCAGCGCCTTGATCAGCCGCCGGTCGAAGAGGCTGTTGCGCAGATCGATGATTTCCTTGAGCGCGTTGTAGACCACACGCGCCTGGCGATCGGCCCGCGGCTGCGCCATTGCCTCGTATGTGTCAACGAGGCCGAGAATCCGGGCGAACTCATGGATGTCGTCGCCCTTCAACGCCTTCGGATAGCCGCTGCCGTCGCGGCGCTCGTGGACCTGGACCACGACCTTGCCGACCCACTCAAAGGCCTTGCCAAAGGCGCAGACGATGCGCTCGGAATCCTGTGGATGTTGCTGCAGTTGCTGCAGTTGTGCCGACGTCAGACGCCTGGATTCAAGCACTTCCTCAGGAACCTTCAACATCCCCAGGTCATGCGTCAGACCACACAACCCGAGAGCCAGGGTTCGCCGCTCGTCGAACTCGACCTCGCGCCCGAGGCGAAGGGCCATGACTGCGACATTGACACTGCGGCGGGCCAGCGACTGCGACGCCGGACGGCGGCGCACGGATTCTGTCAGCAGAGCATCGGACACACGGAGCGAATCGACAGCACCACGAACGGCGGCAACTACGAGGGGGCCGTTGGGTGCGCGGCCCTCGGCAGCGGCCTCGAAAAGTTCGTCCGCGGCCTCCACCAGAGCTTCGTAGGTCGTTTTGGCACCGTCGACTTCCGACGGGCCCTCCGCCTCGACGGCAGGAGCAAGGTCGGCAAGTGGCAGGCGGGAAACGGCGGCGACGGCGGCCATCATCGGCTCGTCCGGGTCCGAACGGGGGCTGTCACGGGGGATCTCCAGCACAGCGGTGCGTGAGCGGCCACCGCGCAGGTCCTGGGAGGAGCGCAACATCTGGCTCATCCTAAGCGCCATCGCCGCGCTCCGCCTGGATGAGTCGTGCCATCCAATCACCGTCGACCTGGCCCAGCTTGCGGCTGTAACCGATGACGAGGGCGATATCACAGAGATTGTTGATCTTCCGAGGGATGCCCTTGGAATACTCAGAGACGAGCTTCAACGCCTCTGCTGTGAACACTGGCTCCCGCCGCCCCGCTACCCGCAGGCGGTGCGCGACATAGTCGGAAACGGTCGGCTCATCAAAAGGGCGGAGGAATCCGCGTGTGGCGATACGCTGGTCCAGTGCCGGGTGCTTGCGCAGACGTTCGGGCAGTTGTGGTTGACCCACGAGCAGCACGGTGATCAGGAAGGCGTCGTCCAACTGCAGGTTCAGCAACAGGCGGATCTCTTCGAAAATCTCCGCGTCTTCCAGCGACTGCGCTTCGTCAACAACAACGACGGTCTCGCGGCCGTTGCTGTACGCCTCATAGATGATCTCATGGATCCGGTGCACAAGTCGCGCACGGTCCAGCTGGTCCCCGTCTTCGCCAAGCTGGTAGAGGATCTCCCGCAGGAACTCTTCCGCGGTACGGCAGGGATTGCTCAGCAGGGCGATTTCCGTTTTGTCCGGGTCCATCTCGTGCAGCAGGGCACGCGCCATCATCGTCTTGCCGCAGCCGGAGTCTCCCGAGATCAACGCCGCACCGTGCCGGCTCGACAAAGTGTAGAGCAGACGTGTGTAGAGGTCTTGCAGATCATCCGAGCGAAAAAGGAATCTCGGGTCCGGCGTGTTTTCAAAGGGTTTCTTGTCGAGACCCCAGTACGCTTCGTACATGGAAAGAGCTACCCATGTCGGGAAGAAGTGGAGGACGAGCAGGCTCGGATCCTGGTTGGAATGCTGCCCGGCAACGAGTCGCCGCACAAAGCATAAACTTATAAAGAATACCATCTTAGCTCAGGTAGTGTCAAGACACGCGTGGCCTGGTGTGGTCAATCATATAGGTAAAACTCATGGCAAACATGCAAAAAACGTTCCTCCGGCCAAATCCAAACTGGTTGACCGGGCTTGGCGGGCCCGCTACATTGTCAGGGTCATCCATATGGAGTCTTAGACGATTGCAGGACAATCAGTTACAGTTTTTTTGCCCAGCACCGCCATCAGCATTCGATCGATGCGTGTGCGTCTCTTCCCGGGTCGCGTGGTGCTGGCCTGACCTTGCCGGCGGGCGGGTGAGGATATGACGGACGCTGCCAGGCACGATGTGCGCCACATGCGGCGGGCGCTGCTTCTGGCGGCGCGGGGTCGCGGCCGAGTGAGCCCGAATCCAATGGTGGGTGCCATTGTCGTTGATGATCACGGCCAGGTTCTCGGGGAGGGGTACCATCAGCAGATCGGTGGTCCCCATGCCGAGGTCCATGCCCTGCGTGCGGCCGGGAATCGAGCCCGCGGCGCGACGCTGTACTGCACCCTGGAGCCATGCACGGTCCACGGTCGCACACCCCCCTGTGCCGAGGCCGTGGTGGCTGCCGGCGTCCGGCGCCTCGTCTGCGCCCTGCCCGATCCGGACGAGCGTGTCAGCGGCCGGGGTTTCGAGTTGCTGCGCCAGGCGGGGATCGAGGTCGACGTCGGCACTGCTGCCGAAGCGACAGCGGCTCTCATTGCCGCATACCTGCACCATCGGCGCACGGGGCGCGCCCTGCTGACCCTGAAACTGGGGCAGACTCTGGATGGACGCATCGCCACCGGCGATGGTGTGTCGCGTTGGGTCACTGGTGAACCGGCGCGACGGCATGCGCATCGCTGGCGCTCATGGGTGGATGGCATCATGGTCGGCGCCGGCACCGTGATCAAGGATGATCCGGCGTTGACGGTGCGACATGTGAAGGGCCGCGACCCACGAGCGATCATCGTCGACGGTCGACTGCGCTGCACCCCGTCCGCACGCGTCTTTGGCGGGCGTGAGCCGATCCTGGCGACGGCCATCGCCGGTTCTTCGGCAACGCAGGAAGCGTTCGTCGCTCGCGGTGTGCAGATCTGGCTCTGTCCGGCCAGGGACGGGCTTATCGACCTGCGGCAACTGGCAGCCCGGTGCGGAGCGGCAGGCATGACGCAGGTCATCGTCGAAGGCGGTCGAACACTGGCGGCGGCGGCGCTGACTGCCAGCGCAATCGACGATGTCATGGTCTATGTGGCTCCCCGTTTTCTCGGTGGCGACGCCCTAGCGGCCATCGGCGACCTGGGTATTGTCGAACTGGCGGCGACGCCGCAACTGGCGGATGTGCGAACGAAGCGTCTTGGGGAGGACCTGCTGGTGACGGGAAGGGTGGTGTATTCATGTTTACAGGATTGATCGAGGAAGTTGGTCAAGTGCGCCGTGTGCAACGGGTTGGGGCCAACCTGCAGCGCCTGGAAATCTCGGCGAAAACCGTGATCGAGGATCTGGCTCTGGGTGACAGTATCAACATCAACGGGGTCTGCCAGACCGCGGTCGCAGCCAGTGCCGGATCCTTCACCGTGGAGTCTGTCGCCGAGACCCTCCGCCTGACCACTCTGGGACGCCTGCAGGCGGGTGCTCCGGTGAACCTGGAGCGCTCGCTGCGCCCCAGCGACCGCATGGGCGGCCATATCGTCCTGGGACACGTCGATGGCGTCGGCTCGGTACGACGCCTCGATCAGGCGACGGGCAATACGGTACTTGGGATCACGCCGCCAAAGAGCCTGATCCGCTATATCGCCGGCAAGGGGTCGATCACCGTCGACGGCATCAGTCTGACCGTCGCCGACGTCGCTCCGGACGGTTCCTTTACCATCGCTATCATACCGCATACATTAGCACATACGAATCTTCAGCAGGTTCGTGCCGGAGACGATGTCAACCTTGAGGTCGATGTCGTGGCACGTTACGTGGAGCGTCTGCTGGCCGCCGGTACGCCGTCGGCTGGTCTCACCCTCGACGGCCTGCGAGACATGGGGTACTGAGAGAGGATATGCCCGGCGCTGCCCGGGCTTTTTTGGCTGTGTCTGATTTCAACACAATCGCCGAGGTCGTTGCGGATCTGGCGGCGGGACGCATGATCATCCTGGTAGACGAGCGCGCCGTGGACGTTGACGGTGCGGAACTCGTTGGCGAGGGCGAACTTGTCATGGTTGCCGATCTGGCTGACTCGACGGCGGTCAATTTCATGTCCCGTCACGCCGGTGGCCCGCTCTATGTCGCCGCCGACCGGGCGAGGCTCGAAAACCTCGGTCTGCAGCGCGCCGTGACCCATGGCCCGCGTGGCGCGGCATACATGGGGTCGGTCAATGCCCTGCAGGTCGATGGTACAGGCGTTTCCGCCCACGACCGGGCCCTGACGATCCGCCGTCTCGCCGATCCCACCAGTACGCATGCCGATTTTGTCCAGCCAGGGCACGTCACGCCCATTGCCGCCCAGTCGGGGGGCACCCTGCGGCGCGCCGGTCACACCGAAGGCTCCGTGGATCTGGCCGTCATCGCCGGCTACGAACCCGTTGCCGTGCTGGCGTCGATCCTCAATACGGAGGGGGAACTGGCATCCACTCCGTACCTGCTGGAATTTGCCGCCGAACACGGGCTCAAGGTAGCCTCCATCCGTGACCTGATCGCCTATCGAAGGCGCTCTGAAAAACTGGTGGAGTTGCAGGCCCGGGCCAGCATGCCGACACGGCACGGGGAATTCATCGCCTATGCCTACCGCTCACTGGTCGACAGCAGTCCCTACATTGCGCTCGTCATGGGTGACGTCAGCGATGGCTCGCCAACCTTGGTGCGAATGCATTCGTGCTGCGTAACCGGTGATGCCCTCGGGTCCAATCTGTGTGATTGTGGCGAGCAACTGCAGCGTGCCATGGAGATGATCGCCGCAGCAGGCCGTGGTGTGATCGTCTACATCCAGAGCCACGAAGGCCGTGGCATCGGCATCCTGCACAAGCTGAAGGCGTACGAACTGCAGCAGCAGCAGGGCCTCGACACGATCGAAGCCAACCATGCGCTGGGTTTGCCCGCCGACTCGCGCGATTACGGCATCGGCGCCCAGGTGCTGCACGATCTTGGCTTGCGGCAATTGCGTCTGCTCACCAACAACCCGCGCAAGCGGGTCGGCCTCGACGGCTATGGCTTGACCGTTGTTGAACAGGTTCCCATCGAAGCCGAGCCCAACCCTCACAACATTCGCTACCTGCGCACCAAGCGGGACCGGATGGGCCATGCCACCCTGCTCAATGAACGCGAGGGATCCGATGCCCAGAGTGCATGAGGGCAAACTCGACGCCAGCAACCGTCGGTTTGCCGTAATTGTTGCCCGCTTCAACAGTCTCGTTACCGGGAAGCTGCTCGACGGCGCCCTCGACTGCCTGCGTCGTCACGGCTGCCCCGAGGATCACGTCGAGGTGGCGTGGGTGCCCGGTTCGTTCGAACTGCCCCTGGCAGCCAGCAAACTGGCCACCACCGGGCGCTTTGACGCTGTTCTGTGCCTGGGCGCCATCATTCGCTCCGAGACGCCGCATTTCGACTTCGTTGCCAACGAGACCGCCCGCGGTATTGCCCGCGTCAGCCTCGACAGCGGTGTTCCCGTGACTTTTGGCGTGGTCACGACGGATGACGTGGAACAGGCAATCAGCCGTGCGGGCCTGCGGTCCGGCAACCGGGGCTGGGATGCAGCAATGAACGCGATCGAGATGGCGGACCTGATCGCCGGCCTCAAGCAGGCATAGTGGCGTGAACTCCCCCGACGACGCAGTTAAGGCGCAGCGACGCTGGGATGATGACGAGTGGGGAGCAGAAGACGACGAGCCGTTGCCCGATACCCGCTCCGGCGCCCGACGGCTGGCCCTACAGGCCCTGTACTGGGAGGTCGCCTCACCAGGACAGTTGGAAGAGGCGCTGTGACAGCGGGCGACGGCAGCGAACATGGGCACGAAGAACATCGAGTTCGCCGGCCGGCTCGCCCGCAGCTGCATTGAACACGACAGTGACATCAGGGAATTGATCGGTGCCACAGCGACCAACTGGCGGCCGGAAAGGCTCGCCCGGATGGATGGGTTGATCCTGCGCCTGGCCCTGGCCGAGATGTTATATCTCGACGACGCCCCGGCACGCGTCACCATTCACGAGGCCATTGAATTGTCCAAGGTCTACGGAGGCGACAAGTCCCACGCCTTCGTCAATGGTGTTCTCGACACCATTGCCCGGCAGCGCGGCATCAAGATCTAGCCACGGGGCGGCGACAGGACATCCGTGCGTACCGCTGTCCTCTCCGACGTCCACGGCAATCTCGAGGCTCTCGAGGCGGTGCGGAGCGCGGGTGTTGATCGCGGCGTGGAACGGTGGCTCTGCCTCGGGGACACGATCGGTTATGGTGCCGATCCCGGGGGCTGTCTTGCCATCGTCGACGAGCTGACAGCCGTCGCTTTGCTGGGCAACCACGAAGAGGCTGTGGCCGGTGAGCAGCCGGAGGAGTACTTTACACCCCTCGCCAGACGTTCGGTGGAATGGACTCGGCAGCAATTGTCGGCGGGACAAAGGGCCAGGCTGGGCGCGCTGCATCTGACCCATGCTGAGGCGGATGCCTTCTTCGTACATGCCGAACCCGGAGATCCGCGAGCCTGGCACTACGTACATGACGCCGATGATGCCGCCGCGGCGCTGAAGAGTGTGCCAACGCGTCTGGTCTTTGTCGGCCATTCGCATTTGGCCTTCGTCTGTTGCGCAACAGAAGATGTGCGCACGATCATGCGGACCGAAGGTCGGCTGTCTCTTGCGGCGACGGCGCGGTATCTGGTGAACGTCGGTAGTGTGGGTCAACCCAGAGATGGTGACCCGCGTGCCTGTTTTGCCATACGTGACAGCGAACTCGACTCGGTCGAACTCGTGCGTGTTTCCTATGATGTGACCGCCGCCCGGCAGAAGATCCTCGCTGTCGGCCTGCCTCGCTTCCTGGCCGATCGCCTCAGCCAGGGCCGTTGAGATTCCTCAAACCTGCGATCCCCTCCGACCTGACATGCTTGCATTCCTGAAAAACCTGATTGGCTCCATCCTCGCCTCCTTCAAGAGGGTCTTCGGTTCCCAGGCAGACCGCGAGTTCAAGAAGGGTCTGCCCGTGATCGAAGAGATCAACCGCCAGTTCCAGGCACTGGCGGCGATCTCTGACGCCGAGTTGTTCACCTACACGGCGCAATTCCGTCTGCGACTGCACGAGCGCACGGCAGATCTGGCGGAGGAAGTGGCCGAGATCGAAACGGCCTTGCGCGGTGATCTTGAGCCGGGTGAACGGGAGCGGCTCAACGACAGGCACCAGATCGCCGAAGAGGAGATCCGGGCTCTCGAGGCCAGCTTTCTCGACGAGATCCAGAGCGAGGCCTTTGCCGTCGTCAAGGATGCCTGCCGCCGCCTGGTGGGGCGCAGTTGGGACGTCGTCGGTGGTGCCGAGGAATGGTTCATGGAGCCCTACGACGTGCAGCTCTACGGTGGCACCGTGCTGCATTCGGGCAAGGTCGCCGAGATGGCCACCGGCGAAGGCAAGACCCTGGTCGCCGTGCCCCCGCTCTATCTCAATGCCCTCACCGGTCGTGGTTGTCACCTCATTACGCACAACAACTACCTGGCCAAGCGCGACGCCATGTGGATGGGTGGCATCTTCAACTTTCTGGGACTGTCGGTGGGAATCATCCAGGATGCCCGTCAGACGGGTGGCGCCGAGGCCTACATCCTGCCGGTGCCGGAGTCAACACCGGCATCCTTTGAATGGCTGCCGGCCAAACGCGCCGAAGCCTACGCCGCCGATGTCGTCTACGCGACAAAGGACCAGATCGGCTTTGACTACCTGTACGACAACATGGCCACACGGCGTGAGCATATCTCGCAGCGTGACTTCAATTTCGCCATTGTCGACGAGGCCGACTCCAATCTCATCGATGACGCGCGCACGCCGCTGATCATTTCCGGCCCGGTGCCAGAATCGAACAATCGCTACGCCGAGTTCAAGCCCCTGGTGGAGAAGCTGCTGCGGGCGCAGACGAACCAGGTAAACAAGCTGGTTGCGGATGCCGAGAAGAAGCGTGAAACCGACGCCGATGAGTACGAAGTTGGCATCGACCTGCTGCGCGCCATGCGTGGTGCGCCGAAGAACAGGCGTCTGATGAAGGTGCTGCAGGAAGAGGGCGTCAAGCGTCTCATCAGCAAGGTCGAGGGCGACTACATGCGCGACAAACGCATGGCCGAAATCGACGAGGAAATGTTCTTCATCATCGACGAGAAGGGTCACACCCTCGATCTGATGGACAAGGGTCGTGATCTGCTGTCTCCGGACGAGCAGGCTCTGTTCATTCTGCCCGACGTCAGCGAAGCGATCGGCCTCGTGCGCCGGGACGCGTCTCTCAGTGATGACGAGAAGCGGCTGAAGGAAGATGAAGCGTATCGCGATCATCAGCACCGCACCGAAGCGGTGCACAACATCAATCAGCTGATGAAGGCCTATACCCTGTTTGAGCGCGACGTTCAATACATGGTTACGGAGGATAAGAAGGTCGTCATCGTCGACGAGTCCACCGGTCGCCCGCAGCCCGGTCGACGCTTTGCCGACGGCCTGCATCAGGCCCTCGAAGCCAAAGAAGGTGTGAAAGTCGAGGCCGAGACACAGACGGTCGCCACCATCACCCTGCAGAATCTGTTCCGCCTGTATCACAAGCTGGCGGGCATGACGGGCACGGCCGAAACCGAAGCGGCCGAACTGTGGGAAATCTACAAGCTCGATGTCGTTGTGATTCCCACACATCGCCCGATCCGCCGCGTGGATCACGAAGATCAGATCTATCGCACCAAACGCGAAAAGTACAATGCCATCATCGAGGACATCGCCTGGCTGAACGAGCGCCAGTTGCCGGTTCTGGTGGGCACGATCTCGGTGGAAATTTCCGAGCTGCTGTCGAGAATGCTGGCCCGCAAGGGGATCAAGCATCAGTTGCTCAATGCGCGCTACCACCAAAAGGAGGCCGAAGTCGTCGCAGGTGCTGGACAACCAGGGCAGGTGACGATCGCCACGAACATGGCCGGGCGTGGCACGGACATCAAGCTGAATCCGGGTGTCATTCATATTGAGCGGGATCTCATCACATCCGCCGACGTGACGCTTGCCAGCGACTACAACGGCAGATCCCTCCTTGAGGAACTGACGGAGAACCCCAGCGGACTCCAGGTGATCGGCACCGAACGCCACGAGTCGCGGCGTATCGATCGGCAGTTGCGCGGCCGCGCCGGCCGCCAGGGGGATCCGGGTGCTTCGCGGTTCTACATGTCCCTTGAAGATGACCTGATGCGGCTTTTTGGCTCCGAACGGATCGCCTCGGTGATGGACCGGCTCGGCGCCGAAGAGGGCGAAGTCATCGAGCACAGCATGGTGACCCGCTCGATCGAACGGGCGCAGAAGAAGGTGGAAGCACGCAACTTCGAGATGCGCAAGCATCTGCTGAAGTATGACGATGTCATGAACCAGCAGCGCCAGGTCATCTACAACCGCCGCCGCGACATCCTCGAGCGCAAGAGCGCCCATGACCAGGTCGCGGGTCTGATCGATGAGGCGATCACCGAACTGTCGGCGGCCCACGGCCAACCAGGTCTGCCATCGGAGGAGTGGGCCTGGGAGGATCTGTCCGTCGAGTTCTCCAGCATGTTCTTCACGCCGCTGCCAGTGGCACTCGAAGAGCGCAACAACATCGACATCGAGCAGCTGCAGGAGAGACTACTGGAGGCCGCACGCGGCGCCTATGAACATCGCCGTCAACTGGTGACGGAAGAGACCTTCCGCGAAGTGGAGAAGGCGGTACTGTTGCACACAGTCGACACGTGCTGGCAGGAACACCTCTACGAGATGGACGAACTGAAGGAGGGAGTGGGCTTCGCTGGCGTCGCTGGCAAGGATCCCCTGCTCGTCTATCAGAAGGAGGCCTTCGAGATGTTCGGCAGCCTCATTGCCCGCATCAACGCCGAATCACTCCGCAACCTTTTTCAACTGCGCGTTGATGTGGGCCCGCCTGCGGCACCGCGGCCGGTCGGGCGCGGCCAGTTGTCGGACATACACACGGAAGCGACCAATCTCGGATTCCGCGGCGGCGCGCCGACAGTACCACAGAGTACAGGTGATGGCATGCCTCTTGGACGTCCCGCGGGCCCGGCGGCTCCTCGGGAGCGTGGCCTGGTCGCCGGAGGCAGTGAGGGCACCGACACCGCCCGCAAGACACCCACGCGCAGTGGCCCGAAAGTGGGGCGCAACGATCCATGCCCATGTGGCAGCGGCAAGAAATTCAAACAATGCCACGGGCAGGCCTGACGGCCTGTGTGAGCCTCATGAATCGCGGCCACATTGGGTAGTTTGTCACGGCAGCGGGCCGTGCGCTGCCCGATCTTCCAAGGCCTCCTATGGAAGCTCTGACAACCTGGCAAACCGCGCTGCTGGCCGTCTACTGTGGCATCGTCGCATTCCTGAGTCTGTTCGGTTTCCATCGATGGTTTATTCTGCGCGTCTACTACCGTTACCGCCACCAGTCGCCGCAGCCGCAGGGCCACTTCGAGTCGCTGCCGGGGGTCACGGTTCAGCTGCCGATTTTTAATGAATATCATGTGGTGGAGCGTTTGCTGGAGGCTGTGGGCAGGATCGACTGGCCCCTCGACCGTCTGGAAATCCAGGTGCTGGACGATTCTACGGACGAGACGCAGGCGCGGGCACTGGCGGCCGTCAGCCGCCTCCAGGCCCGGGGCGTATGCGCCCACTACATCCATCGTGCCGATCGAACCGGATATAAAGCTGGTGCCCTGGAGGCGGGGCTGAAGCAGGCACAGCATGACTTCATCTTCATTCTCGACGCAGACTTCGTACCGCCAGCCAATGTGTTGCATCAGTCCATGCATCACTTCACCGATGCCGGCATTGGCATGGTGCAGATGCGCTGGGGCCACATGAATCGGCATTTTTCCGTGCTGACGCGGATCCAGTCCATCTTCCTCGATGGTCACCTCGTCATCGAACACACGGCGCGCAACCGCTCCGGCCGCTTTTTCAATTTCAATGGCACAGCGGGTATCTGGCGTCGGCAGGCGATCATCGACGCAGGCGGCTGGCAGCACGACACACTGACGGAGGACCTCGACCTCAGCTTCCGCGCGCAACTGGCTGGCTGGCGTTTTCTCTATCTGCCCCATGTGGTGGTGCCGGCAGAGTTGCCCGTCGAGATCAACGCCTTCAAATCACAGCAGCACCGGTGGACAAAGGGTGCCGTGCAGACCGCAAAAAAGATTCTGCCGCGGGTCTGGCGCGCTCACCTACCCATGAAAGTGAAGGTTGAGGCGACCTTCCACCTTGCCGCCAACAGTTGCTACATCCTGATGCTGGTCATGGCATTGCTCATGCTCCCCGTCCTCGACATCCGCAAGATGATGGCCTGGGAACACCGGATGTTCCTTATCGATCTGCCATTGTTTTCCATGGCAACCATGGCGATCTCCGGGTATTACATGGTGTCGCAGCGTGAGCTATATGCGGACTGGAAGAGTGCCCTCAAATACCTGCCGCTGCTGATGGCGATCGGTATCAGCCTGTGCGTCAACAATGCGCGCGCCGTCGTCGAGGGTCTCCTGGGCTACACCACGGGATTTCACCGCACGCCGAAGTACGGGGTGGACGCCCAGGGCCGTCCCGGCGGCAAGTACGCCGGCGCCAAAACATTGGTTGCCCTCGCCGAGTTGAGCATGGCAGTCTACTTCGGCTTCGTCATCGTCCGTGCCGTGGAAGTTGGCCTCTACTTCGGCATCCCTTTTCTGTTGCTGTTCCACATCGGCTTCCTCTATACAGGTCTGCTTTCCAGCCTGCAGCCATGGTTGATGGACCTGCGTCTGCGTCGCTCCGCGAGGGCGGCAGCAGCCTGAAACACACACGCCCCCGACTGGCTGCAGTCAGGGGCGTGTGGTGGTTCAGGTGAACCGAATTCAGTTGGTTTTCGGCCAGCTCAACTCGTATGTCTCGCCCTGCAGCTTGTGTCGTGCCAACAGCACGCTGAGTGAAGGGTAGACGCGGTCCTCCACGGTGCGTCGAAGGTTGCGCAAGCCAATGGCGACGGAGTGCGCCTGGCGTCGCATATCCCCGGTTTCGTCCGTCGCCAGTCGCTCCGCCTCCTCAAAGGACCGGGCGTAGAGTCCGTGGGTGTTCTTCGCCTGCTTCTCGGTTGGTGCCGTTACGGCAGCCACGGCGCGTGAGTACTCCGTGAGCAGATCTCGCGCTTCCTGAATGTCAGCGAGAGTGATATCCTGCGTTGGATCATCAAAGCGTACGATGGTGGCCTCGACGCGTTGGCATAACGGATGGAGCTGTTTGATCGCGAGCACGTACGTCTTGAGTTCGGCGGCTTCCTCTTCCTTGCCACACCCAAGTGCCGCGACCAGCACGGCCAGCATGAGCAGTCCTCGTACCATATCGACCTCCCGGTTCTTGGCACCCCGGATGAGTCCTGGACGGAACCCGGGGACTTGACGCGGCGAAAGGTAGCGCCGGGCGCGGAGGCGAAGCAAGCGCATCCAGCAGACCGGTCCAGACGGCCCTTCCAGCGGACATCTCGTTGACGCTTTCTTAGAGGCGGGGTACCTTCCATCCCCCC